>CALAKR010000172.1 GCA_937923225.1 uncultured Aquabacterium sp.
GATCGAGCTGCCGGCCGAGCAGGTGATGAACTGGGTGGGCGGGGTGAGCAAGCCGGAGGCCGCGCAGCAGCTGCTGGGGCAGGGCGGCATCGCCAACCGGGGGTTGATCGAGGGCGGCCGGATCAGCAAGATCCGCATGGAGCACGCCTGGGTGCAGGCCTACGTGAACTGGCTGCCCAGCCGTGGGGCCAAGCAGGGCAGTGCCACCCAGCATCCCAGCCCGCAAGGCCAGCGCAATGCGTGGGTGCCGCTGGATCCGAGCTTCAAGCAGTACAGCTATGCCCCTGCAAGGGATGTCAGTGCCGGGCTTCCTGACACCAGCAATCAGTTGTGGACATCTCTGATGTCGGGTAGCCAGCTCGGTGATTCAGGCGCTTCCATCCGGAACCTGAATGCCTACGCACTCGCGGAAAAGATAGAGCAATACTCGAGAGCGTCCGCCGAACAGGTTCGCCAGCTTCCTGCGCCTCCCCAAGCGCAGGATCTGGTTAGTAGAAAGATCCTCCCCGTGACGGTGGCCTCGATCCTGAACGGTGTTCTACCGTACGGCGTTGCGGGGGCGGCTTCGGAGCTGTCGGCCGTTCCTGCTCAACTCGTGCATGCTATGACGCTGAAGTTGTATGGCTCCACCATGGACCGCGTGACGGAGTCGCCGATTGCGACGTACAGGTTGGGATTGAGCAGCCTCTCCAAACGCTTGGGGATTCGCTATTACCCGGCATCTGCACAAGACGAGGCGCTGCTCGCGGACTATAGGCAGCGGCCGGTGGCGGGTATTCCTGCCTACTTGGTACGCATGGTCGGGCGCATCGAACTGGACGGCCAAGCCATCGCAGAACTACCGGTGTCGACCATGGGCGCCGAGCAGTACTGGGTGGCTGAAATGCATGATCCGTCCGGTGTCGGTAGCGGTGAATACGATTTCAAGGTTGTTGGCGCTGTAGGCGACGAGGCTGTTTTCGGTTTCAATACTTCGGGTGTGCTGGAGGTCAACTTTCCCGCAGATAAGCAAGGCCTGACGGCATCCGAGACACTCCATGTGCTGGCGCTGAACTATTGGGGCCAGTTGGACAAGACCGACGCCACTCTGGCGCTGGCGTCTGACGTTGTCGCGGTCAGGTTGCCGTCGTTCGGCTTTTTCGCGCAGCCTCTGCAAGTCGTCTACTCTTGGGGGGTCGCCAGGAGTGCCTACTACGCTGGTCGCATGATGGACGTTCGACGTAGCTACCTGTCGGTGGTCGCGAAGGACGGTAGCCTTGCCAAACGGGATGCATTCCTCGACACCGAGGGGGCCATTGCGTCCTACTATGAAGGGGCTGTCCTGGACGCCATGTTCGGGCACGGGCTTGGTGAATCCGTGTCCGCTGTCAGTGCCTTGATGACTGCCAACCAGGCGGGGCAGAAGATCTTCTCGATCAACGCAGCCAATCACGCAACGATCCAGCCGCAGTTGGCCGGGTTGTCCGAAGACACGCGAAGAACTATCGCCGATGCTGTGAGCATGGGGTCGGATGTGATCGTCTCTGAAAGTCGGGTGCTGAAGGGCAGTTGGCGTGGTTCCGGCATCATCATCAAGGACGCCAGTGGGCAGGGGCGGGCCTACCTGATAGATGGTGGCGCGAACGGAGGGCAGGAAAGTGAATGCGACAAGGACAGGCGCAACAATCCCAAAGGTGTCGATGTCCACAGTTTGTTGCGCGGATTGGCGAGCCTGTTCCTTGTTTTGCTAGCCATCCTGATCGCTGCTGCAGCCATCGCCTGTATCCTGGGGACAGGTGGTTTGTGCGGTGGTGGGCTGGCCCCAGTGGCTGCAGCCGTGGGGGCGCTCTTCCTGGCGGGGACGGCGGCAGCGCAATCCTTGAACTTTGTACCGGTCATGCCTCTTGATGGTTATGGGCAGGTTGCTTGGTCTGTGTCTCATGGAAAAATGATCCCCTGGCCTGTCTCTGCTCCTGATTCAGTTCCCAGGACATGTGACCCTGCTGTCGAGACGGCGCTTGCGATTGCCAAGGCGGCGGCGTGCAATGTTCCGCGCAGTTGTGACAAGGGCCAGTCCTGCCCCGATTACAAGGTCAGGATTGACAACGGGCTCCGTTGCATCAGTGCGCGTTTGGAAGTCATGCAGGCATGCTATCCAGTGGGCCCTGGGGCTTTTGGTGATGAGCCTCACTGGAATGAGTTGCGTCGGGTTGTGGATACGTTGGGCAAGTGCATGTGCTATTCAGGCGAAGGTGCCTGTCAGATCACGGTTGGGGACTAGATGCGATGAACCAGGAAGGCGACGTCGAAGCCGAGGTGGAGAGGGCGATTCGCCTAGCTTTTGGTCAAGGGGCACAGATCCTTGACAGTCATTTGACGCCTTTCCCCCTGGATGAAGTCAGTTCCCGGGTGGAGGGGCTTCGGGCGCTGCGTGGACATGATCGCTACAGCCTGCTGGACACGACCCGGTGGGTTGACTTTGGTGTCCTGAATCGAATCTCTCCGCGGGCTGCGTGGCACTTCGCTCCCAGTTTCATGCTCATGACCCTCCGGCATGAGAGGGAGCATGAGTATGTGGAGTTGATGGATCTCTTTCGCTTTACGGATGACCTGCGATCACAGATGGAGGAGCGGCCATCGAGCCCAACCCACTTGCGCGAGATGCTGATGACGCATCTGCGCAGAATGCCTCTGGAAGAAGCGACCTCTCTTCAGCCAGGAGGTCCGCTCAAGCTGGACTGGTATTGTCGTGTCCTGAGCTTCTATTCACCTCAGGAATGCAAGGCTGTGGCGGCATTCCTGCGGTGGCTGTGCAGGCGCTGGCCTGACGACGAGGGGCTCGGCCTCATGCTGGAAGCCTACTGGTCGCAATGGACCGAGCCGGATAGCGCCTGAAGCAGTTGGCCCATTGGCCTTCGCCCCTCTTCGAAGAGGCAGGCCCCTCTTTGAGGGGGCGCCTGAGGCCACTGGGGCCTTTAGAATCTCGTCACAAAGTATGGGAGAAAGAGAGTGGCGCCGACGAATCTGCGCTGCTCTCGTGAACAACTTGCATGGCGCGATGCCCTCAGGCCTTGTCCTGACTGGTGGTGCTCGCGCATGACTTGGCTTGTCGACGCTCCTTGTCCAGGAATCAAAAGGGGCGGATATGAGCTGTTGTCGTCGTGGTGTCAGAAACCAAGGTTTCACCCTGCTTGAACTGCTGGTCGTGATGGTGATCATCGGCCTGCTGGCGGCCTACGTGGGTCCCAAGTATTTCTCGCAGATCGGCAAGTCCGAACAGAGCGTGGCGCGCGCCCAGGTCGAGGCTTTCTCGCGTGCGCTGGCCACCTTCCGCCTCGACGTGGGTCGTTTCCCGACGACCGAAGAAGGGCTGAACGCGCTGCTGGTCAAGCCCGCGGAGGCACCCAAGTGGAACGGCCCCTACCTGTCCCGCGAGGTGCCGCTCGATCCCTGGGGCCGCCCCTACATCTACCGTTCGCCCGGCGCCACGGGCACGGATTTCGACCTGATCAGCCATGGCAAGGACGGCCAGGCCGGCGGTGAAGGCGATGCCGCCGACATCGTGGGGCAGTGAGGCCCAGGCCCGGCAGTAGCAGGCTGTATGCGATTCTCCGTCCGTGCCATCGATGCCGTGAGCCAGGCCCTGGTCACGCTGGAGCTCGACGCCGTCGATGAGGCTGACGTGCGCCAGCAGGCCGCAGCGCGGCGCCTGATGGTGGTGTCCCTGCGCCAGCGTTCGGCGGGGGCAGGGCGCGGGCGTCAGGTGTTCCAGGCCGTGCAGTTCGTCGAAGAACTGCTGGCACTGCTCGAAGCTGGCCTGCACGTCACCGAGGCCGTGGAGGCACAGCTGGAGCATGCCTCCACCGAGGCCGCGCGCCAGGTGATCAGCCGCCTGCTGTCTCGCCTGACGCAAGGGCTGCGCCTGTCGGCCGCGATGCGCGAGCAGCCCGATTCCTTCCCGCCGCTGCTGGTCGGCATGGTGCAGGCGGCCGAAGGCACGAGCGATCTGCCGCGCTCGCTGGCCCGCTACATCGACTACGAGACGCGCCTGGATGCCGTGCGCCACAAGATCCTCAGCGCGGCCATCTACCCTGCCATCCTGCTGGTGGTGGGCGGGGGCGTGGCGCTGTTCCTGGTCACGTATGTGGTGCCCCGGTTCGCGTCGGTCTATCGGGGCTCGGGGCGCGAACTGCCCTGGGCGTCCGACCTGCTGCTGCGCTGGGGCGAGTTCGCTGCCGCGCATCCCTGGCCCTTG
>CALAKR010000173.1 GCA_937923225.1 uncultured Aquabacterium sp.
TTGCGGCCCGGGCTTTTTTGTTGGAGGCTACTGCTCAGCCAATCAGAACAGGCTCTCGCGCACGTAGACCACGTCATCCTTCTGGAGCGTGTCGTTCATGCCGGGCTGCACGATCTTGATGGAGCCATCAGGCTGGCGACGGTGCACCTTGATGCCCTTCTCGGTACCGCGCAGGGTCAGGCCGCTGGCGGCAGCCAGCGCTTGCGTCACGGTCATGTCGCGCTCAAGGCGGATGGTGCCTGGGCGCTGCACTTCACCGTACACATAGATCATGGGCACGCGATCAACGTAGACCGTGTCACCGTTCTGCAGAATGATGTCTTCCACCGGGTTGGTGGGGGCGAACACCATGGGGAAATCCACTTCCTTGCGGAAAGCCTGACCATTGCGCAGGCCCGTCACGATCACGGTGTCAGAGCCCGAACCCACAATGGTGCCGCCAGCGTTGGCCAGTGCCTCGCTCAGACGGGTATTGGTCGATTCCAGCGGATAACGGCCCGGTCGGTTCACGGCACCCAGCACCGACACCTGGTTGCCCTTGACGATGGCCACCAGGATGGACACTTGCGGTTGTTTCAGAAAATTACCTTCGCGCAGGCCATCGGCGAGCTTCTTTTCGGCCGCGGCCACCGACAGGCCGCCGATCTTGACGTTGCCCAGCAGCGGATACGAGATCACACCGCTTTCGGAGATGCGCGTCTCCAGGGTCAGGTCTGCGTTTTGGTACACAGAAATCTTGAGGACATCGCCCGGGCCGAGCACGTAGTCGCCCGTGGGTGCGGCATGCGCCTGCACCATCGCCATCAACATCCAGGCCATCAGGGCCCGCACCACATTGCGCATCCACTTCATAACGAAAGATCCTCGCGTCTAAAAACTGTTGATCTCCGCCCGGGGGCCTCCCCGCGCAGCCGGTCTATCGACAGGCAATGTACCACCGCCCTGTGGAAGGTCGGTGTCTGATCAGGGGCCTCAGCCCCTCGATCAAGCGGGGGCCAGGGCCTCGGCGCTGCGGGCCAGGTAGGGCTGAACCTGCGCTGCCGGCATGGGCCGCGAGATCAGGAAGCCCTGCACGTCGTCGCAGCCCAACGCCTTGAGCATCACCATCTGCTCCTTGGTCTCGACACCTTCGGCCGTGGTGTCCAGGCGCAGGGCCTTGGCCAGGCGGATGATGGCGGTGACCACGGCCTGCGCGTCCTGGTCGCTGTCGAGCGAACGCACGAACATGCCGTCGATCTTGAGCTTGTCCATCGGGAAGCGGCGCAGGTAGGCCAGCGAGGAGTAGCCCGTGCCGAAATCGTCCAGCGCCACGCGGATGCCGCGACTGCGCAGCGCCATCAGGGTGGACTGGGCCCCTTCGTGGTCCTCGATCAGGGCCGATTCGGTCACCTCCAGCTCCAGGCGCTCGGGCGGCAGGCCGCTGTCGGCCAGGGCCATGTCGACCACATCGACCACCGATGAGCTGCGGAACTGCACCGCCGAGAGGTTGACCGACACGCGCAGGTGCGCCGGCCAGTGCACTGCATCGCGGCAGGCCTGGCGCAGCACCCAGGTGCCCAGGGGCACGATTTGTCCGGTTTCCTCGGCCACAGGGATGAACTCACCCGGGCCGATCAGGCCGCGCTCGGAGTGCTGCCAGCGCACCAGGGCCTCGAAGCCGATCACCTCGCGCGTGGTCAGGTGGTACTGCGGCTGGTAGTACACCGCGAACTGTTCCTTGGCCAGCGCCACGCCCAGCTCATGCTGCAGGCGCACGCGGGCACGGGCGTTCTCGGCCATGGCCGTGTCGAAGAAGCGGTAGGTATTGCGCCCGCCCGCCTTGGCCGCGTACAAGGCCAGGTCGGCGCACTTGAGCAGCGATTCGGGGTCGGAGCCATCGCGCGGGGCCAGCGCGATGCCGATGCTGGCACGCACCTCCACCCGCACGTCTTCGAGCTGGTAGGGCTCGCCCAGCATCTCCAGCATGTGGCGGCACAGGGTGTCCACGGCCAGCGGGTCGGTTTGCGCCCACAGCAGCAGCGCGAACTCGTCGCCCCCCAGGCGGGCCAGGACGGAGCCCTCGGGCGCGATGCCGCGCAGGCGGTCACCCACGCAACGCAGCAACTGATCGCCCACGGCATGCCCCAGGGAATCGTTGATGTTCTTGAAGTTGTCCAGATCCAGGAACAACAAGGCACAGGAGGCTGAGGGCGCCGATGGGACATCGTGCAGGCGCGACAGCTCACGCCCGAAGCGGTGGCGATTGGCCAGACCGGTCAGGGCGTCCACATTGGCCAGGCGGGCCAGTTCATCGCGGGCCCGCCGCGCCTCGGTGATGTCCGAGCCCACACCGCGCCAACCAGCCGGAGCACCTCGCTCATCGACCAGCGGCTTGGCCGTGAGCGACCACCAGCGCAACTCGCCGGCCACCACCACGGGCATCTCCAGATCCCGGAAGGCCTGCCACTGCTGCATGCAGCCCTTGAGCCGCGCATGGGCCTCGCTGGCCTCCGGCAGATCGGGCGGCAGCCTGGCCTCCAGCAGATCCAGGAAGGACACCTGCATCAGCGAGCCGGGGCGCAGGGCCAGCGCCTGGGCCTGGCGGGCCGACACGTGCCGCAATTGCCCCAGCGGGCCGGTTTCCCACAGCCAGTCGCTGGCGTGCTCTTCGAAATCACGCAGCAGCAGATCGATCAGCTGAGCCTGGCGTTCCGTTTCCGCCTCGGCACGCAGGCGGCTCATGTAGACGCGGGCGCTGGCCACCACCATCGCCGTGATGGTGCCGGCATACACCAGCAGCAGCGTCACCAGGGACCACTGCGAGCTGTAGTGAGACATCAGCAGCGCCAGCACCGAGCCCAGTG
>CALAKR010000174.1 GCA_937923225.1 uncultured Aquabacterium sp.
TGCAGCTGCTTGGCCTTCTCGGCGATTTCGTCGATGTCGTAGGCCAGGGCCAGGGTGACCACATCAGCATCGATGCCGTCGATCACCGAGCGGGCCTGCTTGCCCGAGCCACCGTGCGAGGCCTTGATGGTGACGTTGTCACCCGTCTTGGCCTTCCAGTACTTGCTGAAAGCGGCGTTGTACTCCTGATAGAGCTCACGCGTCGGGTCGTACGACACGTTCAGCAGCGTGACGTCCTTGGCGGCAGCGATCGTGGGCGCCACGGCGCCGAGGGTGGCGGCCACGGCCACGGTGCTCAGGGCCCACGAAAACAGGGTGCGGCGGATGTTTTGACGGCTCATTGCTTGTTCCAGACTTCCGGTTGGGGATCGTTGTTGATCGGATGAAGCCACTGTAAGAAAGCTGCAACCAACACGGAACGAATGGAAACGGGATTGAATATGAGGAAATCAAATACCGTCAGGGCTGGCTGATGGTGAACTCATCCAGTTGCGGCCCAGCAGCGTGGGCGCTGACACGCTGAGGCGTTCGCACGAACCCCTTGTTGCCGAGGCGGAAGTACCGGATCTGGAAATCGCCAGGCTTGTGCGGCGCAGACCGAAGCCATGCCGGCGCCGCCACATCAACCGCGCCGCCCTGCCCTGGCAGCACCGTCAAACCCTTGCACGCCGCGTACAGCGACGGCAGCTGAAACACCTGTGGGGAGGGCGTGAGCAGACCCATGACCACATAGACACTGCGATGCGGCGTGGCCTGGCCGGCGCCCGGCAGCAGAGATTCAAGACACATCACGGCTGGCTTGCCGGCGGCATCCGGCCGGGCGTACAGCGCCGTACCCTGGGCATCCAGGTAGGTGGCCTTCTTTCCGGGCAGCCGCTTGGCCGCTTTCAGCCGGCGCGTCACCCAGCGCTCACCCACCTTGATCCGCAGGGCTGAGCCATGCAGCTCCACATACACCGCCTTGCCAGACAACTCGCCTTTCCAGGTCAAGTAGGGCACATCCTGCCCCTCCACGAAACCCACGGTCATGTCGGCCGGCACAACGCCCTTGAAGACTTGGCCGGGCTGGCTGTCGTAGAAGGTGGTGCTGTCCATCACTTCGGCGGCCCGGCCTTGCTGGCCAGACAGCAGCACGACAGCGGCCAGCGCCGCGGCCAAAACCCTGTGGAACAGCACCTTGCTCACTTGTATTCCTTGCCTCCGGTGGCGCTCACGTACTCCGGGGTGTAGCGCCAGAAAATGGTCTTGCCATGGGCCGCCGTAGAGCGGTAGACGCAATCGTAGCGGCCCCGCTCCTTGGTGTTCTCCAGCTCGCCCGTTTTCGGGTTCTTGGCCTGCCAGTAGGTCACCACGGGCTTGCTGATTTCATCCATGCCAAAGATGTTGTGCTCTGGCGCCCCGTACTTGAACCCGTGCTTGATGCGGGGGTTGAAGGATTTCTTGTCCTTCAGATCAATGCCATCCCACCAGTAGGCATCGTTGGAGGTGTCACGCCCCTGGCCCGCCAGCGCCTCACGCGCCGCGTTGACGGCGATGCGCATGCCCCTGGATTTGTTGATCGCCTCCAGAGAGGCCGCCTTGAGCAGGTTGAAGCGCTCGTTCTTGCCATTGGCCGCGTAGGTGTAGTTGGCATCAGCGGCCAGCACGGCGGATACCTTCTTGTTGCCCCACGCCTTGGCGCGGTTGACCACCGCATGGGCAATGCCGGCCACCTCATCCTCCAGATCAGCCGTGGAGGCTTCGCCATAGGCGATGGCCGCCAGCAGGCGGGTTTCCGCATCGACCTTGTCGGTGATCTTGCGGGCCAGCCCGGTGAATGCGCTGTCGGGGTCTTGGAAGCCCCGGAGTGAATAGACCGGGCGATGGAACAGGCCTTCCAGCCCGTAGGGGCGGCAAAAGCGCTCGTCGTAAGGGACTCCCATGGCGTTCTCCTCAACCTCGAATCAAGAGGGTTGGGGGGATCATGCACAGGGCCGAGGTGTTGGCATAGCCCTAAGACAAGGAACGGGGTTTAGCTTCGTACAAGAGTTCGCAAGCTCACGGCAGATCGGCAGGAAAGATCTTGGGGGGAAGATAGATCGTGAACTCATTGACCGGCTCCAGCAGCACGCTGTGGGGATGCTGCTGCTCTGCCTTCGTGACCAGGCCCAGTCGATCCAGCAGGCCAAAATCCGCCATCAATAGCTTGCCTGGCCGCACGTCTAGCTGTTTGTGCCATACGTGGTAGGTGCCCACCTTGCCATCACGGCGGTGGTAGAAGCCGCGCAAAGGATGGGTCAAGAACACTTGGCCGGTTTCTGTGTCGGGGAACCCCGGCAGGTTCAGGCTGGATTCCTGCCGCATATGAATAGCCCGCACCGAGAATAAAAACCGTGTCTGTCATTGTTTTCCAACACCCGGTTCCGCGGCGACGGAACGCCGTCCGCTGCAACCGGCTGTTAGACCAGACTGGTTGCAGCGGAGAGTTCGCTTAGCCATTACCCGTGCCTCCGCGCGTATTCGCGCAGCCTCAAATACCGGGCATCTTGCGCAAGGTTTGGAGCAGTCTGCACGATCTGATCCAGGCATTGCCTCAGCTCCAGAGGCCCCCACTGTTGGTCGGCAATCACTGCATTCAACAGGCTCAGGGCATCCACTGGGTATCGGCGATGCAAACCCGATTCGTGCAGCAGATGCACGACGTAGTGTGGGTGCTCAATGGGCTGCAGCCAATCCTGCACAGCAGCGAAGGCTGATGGGAACTCACCTCGGGCGGCAATCACTAGACGGGTTAAGGACTCGGCGATACGCGGGGTGGCCAGTTCACGGGACTTTGGCCAAATCTGTTCCCAGAACGGCTGGGCGCGGTTTCTCCAGTAGCCCTCACGCTGATCGGCCGCGCCTTCAAGTGCCTGCGAGAGCGCCTGCGCCGATTCCTGCAGGCCTTCTTGTGGAAGCGCGCCAATCGCAGACCGGAACTCCTCTACGGTGTATCCCTCCGTGGGGCCCAATGCTGCGTAGGTCAGGAAGGTCGCAAATTGCTGGCGATGCTCGCCCAGATCGGCATAGTGATTCGCACTATCTAGGAACTGCGACTTGAAGGCTGTCAGCAACGGCTGGTACAAGCGCGGGGACCAAAGGAAACCTTCCCACACGGCCTTTGCTTCGACGGGATTGCTCCAGTAGAACAAGGGCAAAAGGTGCTGTTCGGTCCACGGGCGATCCA
>CALAKR010000175.1 GCA_937923225.1 uncultured Aquabacterium sp.
CTGGTCCTTCAGGTCATTGAAGACGCGACCAATCTTGTCGACATCGCCCGCCACGACGGCACGGTCCAGCTCTTCGTAGAGGCCACCAGCCTTGGCGGCCTTGTCGTTCTGCCAGTAGAGGTAGCCCGTCCAGGCGGCATAGCCGCCCAGCGCGATCACCAGCACCCATGTGACCAGGTTGCCATACCTCTTCCACAGGTGCTTGGCGTTGTCGAGCTGTTCTTGTTGTTCGAGGTTGTACGTGGCCATCGAATCCTCTGATCGCTGTGCGAGGTTGGTTGGAAGTGCGTGATTATCGCCGGGCCGGAGGGCTCAGCCCCCGGTGCGCAGGCTGGAAGCCCAGACCGCCACGTCGGCCAGCGGGGCCAGGCGCTGCTCGCCCCCGTCTCGCAGGGGTTTGATGGCCACTTCGCCGCGCGAGGCCTCATCAGGGCCGAACACCAGGGCGAACCGGGCGCCGCTGGCGTCGGCCTTCTTGAACTGGGATTTGGGGCTGGCCGGGCCGTCCTTGCCGGCCGGGTTGAGCACCACCGACACGCCCTGGGCGCGCAGGGCTTCCAGCGTCGTCATGACGGGGGCCAGGGGCGTGCCTGCCAGCACGACGGCAAAAGCGTCGGGTGCCACCGGGGCGGGGATCTTGCCCGCTTCTTCGAGCAACAGCAGCAGGCGCTCCATGCCCAGGCCCCAGCCTACGGCTGGTGCGGGCTTGCCGCCCAGTTGCTCGATCAGCCCGTCGTAGCGGCCACCGCCGCAGACCGTGCCCTGCGAGCCCAGCCGCTCGGTGACCCATTCGAACACCGTGAGGTTGTAGTAATCCATGCCGCGCACCAGGCGCGGGTTGACGCGGTAGGCGATGCCGGCGGCATCCAGCGTGGCCTTGACGGCCTCGAAGTGGGCCAGCGAGGCCTCGCCCAGGAAATCGATCAGGCGCGGTGCGCCCTCGACCACGGGCTGCAGCGCCGGGTTCTTGGTGTCCAGGATGCGCAGCGGGTTGCTGTGCAGGCGGCGGCGAGCCTCGTCATCCAGCAGAGCTTCGTGCGACTGCAGGTAGGCGATCAGGGCATCGCGGTGGGCACGGCGCTCTTCCGGCTGGCCCAGGCTGTTGATTTCAAGGCGGACGTCATCCCCCACGGCCAGACCCAGGTCGCGCCACAGCGCAGCGCTCATCAGGATGATCTCGGCATCCACATCGGGACCGGCAAAGCCCAGCACCTCGGCACCGACCTGGTGGAACTGGCGGTAGCGGCCCTTCTGCGGGCGCTCGTGGCGGAACATCGGGCCGATGTAGTACAGGCGCTTGCCACCTTCGTACAGGAAGCTGTGCTCGTTCATGGCGCGCACCACGCCGGCGGTGCCTTCCGGGCGCAGGGTGAGCTTGTCGCCATTGAGACTGTCCTCGAAGGAATACATCTCCTTCTCGACGATGTCGGTCACCTCACCCAGGCCGCGCACGAACAGGGCCGTGGGTTCGACGATGGGGACGCGCACGTTCTGGTAACCGTAGCGGCGCATCAGGGCGCGGACGGTGTCCTCCAGCCATTCCCACCGCGCCGAATCGGGCGGAAGGATGTCGTTCATGCCTTTGACGGCTTTGAGTTGTTCGGCCATGGGATCAGAGAGAAAGGAATGTTGTCGTCAGTCAGGCTGCGCCACCGCCTCGGTGCCGTAGCGCCGGGCAATGTAGGTTTCCACGATCTGCTGGAACTCCTGGGCAATGCCTTCGCCGCGCAGCGTCATGGCCTTTTCGCCATCGATGAACACTGGGGCCGACGGCGCCTCGCCATTGCCCGGCAGGCTGATGCCGATGTCGGCGTGCTTGCTCTCGCCCGGGCCGTTGACGATACAGCCCATCACGGCCACCTTCATGCCTTCGACGCCAGGGTACTTGGCACGCCAGACCGGCATCTGCGCCCGCAGGAAATCGTCGATCTGCTTGGCCAGCTCCTGGAAGGTGGTGCTGGTGGTGCGACCGCAACCGGGGCAGGCCGTGACGCTGGGCACGAAGACGCGCAAGCCCAGGGCCTGCAGGATCTCGGAAGCGACCACGACCTCTTGCGTGCGGGCTTCGCCGGGCTGGGGCGTGAGCGAGACTCGGATAGTGTCGCCGATGCCCTCCTGCAGCAGGATGGCCAGGGCCACGCTGGAGGCCACCGTGCCCTTGGTGCCCATGCCAGCTTCGGTCAGGCCCAGGTGGAGCGGGTAGTCGCAACGCTGTGCCAGGGCGCGGTAGACGCTGATCAGATCCTGTACGCCGCTGACCTTGCACGACAAAATGATCTGCTCGGGCGCCATGCCCATCTGCTGCGCCAGGCTGGCGGATTGCAGGGCCGAGCTGACGAGGGCTTCGTACATGACCTGGCGCGCTTCCCAGGGCTGGGCGCGGCGGCCGTTCTCGTCCATCAGCTGCGCCATCAACTCCTGATCCAGGCTGCCCCAGTTGACGCCGATGCGCACGACCTTGTCGTACTTGAGCGCCGCATCGATCATCTGGCCGAACTGCTTGTCCTTCTTGTCGCCCTTGCCCACATTGCCGGGGTTGATGCGGTACTTGGACAGAGCCTGGGCGCAATCGGGGTAGTCGGTGAGCAGGCGGTGACCGTTGTAGTGGAAATCGCCCACCAGCGGCACGTCGATGCCCATGCGGTCAAGCTGCTCACGGATGTAGGGCACGGCCTGGGCTGCCTCGGGCGTGTTGACCGTGATGCGCACCATCTCGGAACCGGCCAGCGCCAGTTCCTTGACCTGGATGGCCGTGCCGACCGCATCGACCGTGTCGGTGTTGGTCATGGACTGCACACGCACTGGGGCATCGCCGCCGATGGTGACCACGCGCGAGCCCCACACCACCCGCGCCTGGCGGCTGCGACGGGGCGCAGGCTTGGCAGCCTCGATGGGCTGCCCGGCGCATGGAAAAGGGGACGGGGACGTATCGCTCATGGCGTGGACTTCAACTCAAGTCGGGCCACATTGTTGCGCGCGAAGGGCTGCAGGTCGATGGCCCTGCCCAGGTAGCTGACCTGCATGCCCGACGCATTGCCGATCTTCACGTACAGGGGGGGCGAGCCATCGATGCCGATCGTCTCGCCGGAAGACACGGTGCGGGAAAGCAGTTTCTCGCCCTTGGCATCACGCACTTCGACCCAGGAATCTGCGAAAGACACCATGACGAGCGCACTGCCTGACCGCATCGAGCCGGGCTGACGCGAGCCCTCCACCGTGAGCACCGGCACGGGGCCGGAAGCCGCCGGCATCACCACGGCGGGCACGGAGGCCGCAGGCGCCAATTCTGCGGCAACCGTGGCAGAGGCCGCCAAAGCCGCCGCCGACGCGCCGGACGCCACCACGGCCACACTGGGCACCACCTCTTCAGCCACCACGACCTGGGAAGCGCCCAGGGCCACG
>CALAKR010000176.1 GCA_937923225.1 uncultured Aquabacterium sp.
TCTTGGCCGAAGCACGGATCGCTTCCTCGGGCGAGATGGCGCCGTTGGTTTCGATTTCCATGACCAGCTTGTCCAGGTCGGTGCGCTGCTCGACGCGGGCGCTTTCGACCGTGTAGCTCACGCGCTTGACCGGCGAGAACGAGGCGTCCAGCACGATGCGGCCGATGGCCTTGGTCTCTTCGCCGTAGCGACGCAGGGTACCCGGCACATAGCCACGGCCCTTCTCGACCTTGATCTGCATGTCCATCTTGCCGCCTTGCGACAGGTGGCAGATGACATGGTTGGGGTTCACGATCTCGACGTCGTGGGGGGTCTGGATGTCGGCGGCCGTGACCGGGCCTTCGCCATCCTTGCGCAGCACCAGGGTGACTTCGTCACGGTTGTGCAGACGGAACACCACGCCCTTGAGGTTCAGCATGATGTGCACAACGTCTTCCTGCACGCCGTCCAGCGTGGAGTATTCGTGCAGCACACCGGCGATGGTGACTTCCGTCGGCGCAAAACCCACCATCGACGACAGCAGCACGCGGCGAAGCGCGTTGCCCAGCGTGTGGCCATAGCCACGCTCGAAAGGCTCGAGTGTGACTTTGGCGCGGTGGCCGCCCAGCGGCTCCACCTGGATGGCTTTGGGTTTCAGCAACGTGGTTTGCATGAGGCCTTCCTGTCAATACCCTCGGCTCGTTACACCGATAAGGCTGATGGACCAACCGGTCTGAGGACCGGCAACTTTTGAAAAAACGACAACAGGGCCACCGGGCGCAGCCAGTACGGCCGGCGCCCGAAAGCCCTGAAAAATCAACGCGAGTACAGTTCGACGATCAACGATTCGTTGATGTCGGAGCCGAATTCGTCGCGGTCGGGAGCCTTCTTGAAGACGCCTTCCAGCTTGGTGGCGTCAACTTGCACCCAGCCCGGCATGCCGATGGACTCGGCCAGCTTCACGGACTCTTGCACGCGGGCCTGCTTCTTGGCCTTGTCGCGCACGGCGACGACGTCGCCCGACTTCACGCTGTACGACGGGATGTTCACGACCTGGCCGTTCACCGTCACGCCCTTGTGGCCCACCAGCTGGCGAGCTTCAGCGCGCGTGGAGCCAAAGCCCATGCGGTACACGACGTTGTCCAGGCGCGATTCCAGCAGCGACAGCAGGTTCGAGCCGGTGTTGCCCTTGCGGCGCTCGGCTTCGGCGAAGTAGCGGCGGAATTGCTTTTCCAGCACGCCGTACATGCGCTTGACCTTCTGCTTTTCACGCAGTTGCAGGCCGAAGTCGGAAGTGCGCGAACCGGAGGTGCGGCCGTGCTGACCAGGCTTGGTGTCGAACTTGGCCTTGTCGCTGATGGGGCGACGGGCGCTCTTCAGGAACAGGTCGGTGCCTTCGCGGCGGGCCAGTTTGGCCTTGGGTCCGAGATAACGTGCCACTTGAGTGTCCTCTCAAATCAGTCTGACGTCAGCGGCGGCATGAGCCGTCCGACGCGAGTTCGGCGGATGTTGTTGTGCGCTCGAACGGTGGTCTTGAAATGGCGTCGGCCGCTCAAAAGCGGCAGGCGCGCGAAAAACCTGTGATTATAGCCACAGGACAACCCTTGTTACATGGATACCAGACAACTCCGAATGGATTTGTCAAGCCATGGCCACGCTCGCCGGGGTTACGCGACGGTGACGCTCCTTGCGGTAGACAAAGACTGCAAAGACCAGATCACCAAAAGGCAACGCCTCGCCGACGGACAAGCCGCGGGCGAGGCGCACAGAGCCGAATCAGATGCGACGACGCTTCTGGGGACGGCAGCCGTTGTGCGGCACGGGGGTCACGTCCGAGATCGAATTGATCCGGATGCCCAACGAAGCCAGGGCGCGAACCGACGACTCACGACCAGGACCAGGGCCCTTGATCTCGACGTCCAGGTTCTTGATGCCTTGCTCTTGAGCGGCGCGGCCAGCCACTTCGGCAGCCACCTGGGCAGCGAAGGGGGTGGACTTGCGCGAGCCCTTGAAGCCTTGACCACCGCTCGAGGCCCACGACAGGGCGTTGCCCTGACGGTCCGTGATGGTGATGATGGTGTTGTTGAACGAGGCGTGCACGTGAGCGATGCCGTCTGCAATGTTCTTGCGGACCTTCTTGCTCACACGGCGGGCCGCGCTGTTGGCAGGTGCTTTAGCCATAAAAACCTTCTCTCTCGACGAGCCCCGACCTAGGCCGGGGACAGTATCTTATTGATTGGCGAAGATCACTTCTTGCCAGCGATCGCCTTGCGCGGACCCTTGCGGGTACGGGCATTGGTGCGAGTACGCTGACCGCGGCAGGGCAGGCCACGACGGTGACGGAAACCGCGGTAGCAGCCGATGTCCATGAGGCGCTTGATGTTCATGGACAGCTCGCGGCGCAGGTCACCTTCGATGGTGAGCTTGCCCACTTCGTCCCGGATCTTCTCCAGGTCGCCGTCGGTCAGTTCCTTGATCTTCTTGTTGAAGGGAATACCGGCGTTCGAGCAGATCTTCTGCGCGGTGGTGCGGCCAATGCCGTAGATGTGCGTCAAGCCAATCTCAGTGTGCTTGTGCGGCGGGATGTTGATGCCAGCAATACGTGCCATAGCTGTCCTCTGATACCGTGATAGTTCGCCAGCCGGGGCTTAGCCCTGGCGCTGCTTGTGACGGGGGTCGGTGCAGATCACGCGAACCACGCCCTTGCGGCGAATGATTTTGCAATTGCGGCACATTTGCTTGACTGATGCCGAGACTTTCATGGTTTTCTCCTGGTCCGCTGATTGCTCAGCGGGGATTCACGCTTCGTAAACCGGGTCTATGAATTCGCTCACTTCGCCCGGAATACGATGCGAGCACGGGTCAATTTTCAACCGGAGGGTGTGCAGCGGATGGTTTTGATCATCTCGCCGTGTGCCGTGCACACACCCACCGGGGGTCAACTTGTTTTGAAATTCGCCTTCTTCAGCAGCGACTCGTACTGCTGGGACATCACATAAGACTGGACTTGCGCCCAGAAGTCCATCGTGACGACCACGATGATCAACAGGGAGGTTCCACCGAAGTAGAACGGCACGTTGTACTTGAGCACCAGGAACTCGGGCAGCAGGCACACCAGGGTGATGTACGCCGCGCCAACCAGCGTCAGACGGGCCAGGATCTTGTCGATGTACTTGGCCGTGTTGTCGCCAGGACGAATGCCAGGAATGAACGCGCCGCTCTTCTTGAGGTTGTCCGCCGTCTCACGGCTGTTGAACACCAGCGCCGTGTAGAAGAAGCAGAAGAACACGATGGCCGCGGTGTACAGGATCACGTAGATCGGCTGACCGGGGGACAACATGCCCGCCAGATCCTTCAACCAGCGCATGCTGTCGCCGGTGGCGAACCAGCCCACGGCCGTTGCCGGCAGCAGGATGATCGACGAGGCGAAGATCGGAGGGATCACGCCGGCCATGTTGACCTTCAGCGGCAGGTGCGACGACTGGCCACCATAGACCTTGTTGCCGACCTGGCGCTTGGCGTAGTTCACCAGGATCTTGCGCTGACCACGCTCCACGTACACCACACCGAAGGTGACCAGGATCACGATGGCGATGATGAAGATGGCTGCCGGGATGCTCATCGCACCGGTACGGATCAGCTCGAACAGACCACCGATGGCGCTGGGCAGACCCGCAGCGATACCGGCGAAGATCAGGATCGAGATGCCGTTGCCCAGACCACGCTCGGTGATCTGCTCACCCAGCCACATCAGGAACATCGTGCCGGCCGTCAGGCTCACCACCACGGTGAACACGAAGGCTGGCCCCGGGTTCAAAGCATAGGCCGCCACACCCTGCGCCGCAAAGAACGACTGGATGATGGCAATGCCCACCGTCAGGTAACGCGTGTACTGGGTGATCTTGCGACGACCAGCTTCGCCTTCCTTCTTGAGCGCCTCGAGCGTGGGCACCACGTAGCCCATCATCTGCATGATGATGGACGCCGAGATGTACGGCATGATGCCCAGCGCGAACACGGTGAACTTGGACAGCGCGCCGCCCGAGAACATGTTGAACAGGTTCAGGATGCCGCCCTGCTGGCCCTTGAAAAACTGGAGCAGCTGCGCGTTGTCGATACCGGGCACGGGGATGTGGGCCCCGATGCGGTAGACGACGAGCGCAAGCAGCAGGAACGTCAGCCGACGACGCAGGTCGCCGAACTTGCCGCTCTGTGCCAGTTGGGTCGGAGAAGTAGCCATGAGTCCTGTTCAGTCTCGAGTGATGCCGATGCCGGAGCTTACTCGCTCAGCGAGCCGCCAGCGGCTTCGATCGCAGCCTTGGCACCCACGGTCGCGCCGATGCCCTTGAGGGACACCTTTTTGCTCAGCTCGCCCGACTTGATCACCTTGACGACCTTGGCCAGCTGGGGGATCAGGCCGGCTTGCTTCAGGACCAGCACGTCCACGTCGGTGGCGTCCAGGGCTTGCAGCTCGCTCAGGGTGATCTCAGCGTTGTACTTCAGCAGGTGCGACTTGAAACCGCGCTTGGGCAGACGGCGCTGCAGAGGCATTTGACCGCCTTCGAAGCCCACCTTGTGGTAGCCACCCGAACGCGACTTCTGACCCTTGTGACCGCGACCGGCAGTCTTGCCCAGGCCCGAGCCGATACCGCGGCCGACACGGCGCTTGGCATGCTTGGCGCCCTTGGCGGGCTTGATGGTATTGAGTTCCATGGTATTTCCCTAGGTTGCGGTGGCTTAGACCACCTCAACCATGTAGCGGACCTTGTTGATCATGCCGCGCACAGCGGGCGTGTCTTCCAGGACGCGGGTGCCGTTCAGACGGCGCAGACCCAGTCCACGCACGGTGGCGCGGTGATCGGTCTTGGTGCCGATGGGGCTGCGGACCAGCTTGACGGTCAGGGTTTTCTTTTCGCTCATGTCAGCTCTCCTGCGGATCAGTTGAAGATTTCTTCAACTGTCTTGCCGCGCTTGGCCGCCACTTCCGACGGAGTCGTCGAGCGGCTCAGGGCGTCGAACGTGGCGCGAACCAGGTTGTAGGGGTTGGTCGAACCGAAGCTCTTGGCCACGATGTCGGTCACGCCCATCACTTCGAACACGGCGCGCATCGGGCCGCCGGCGATGATGCCGGTACCAGCGGGTGCGGGAGCCAGCAGGACGCGCGAAGCGCCATGCTCACCGATCACGTTGTGGTGAACGGAACCGTTCTTCAGCGAGACCTTCAGCATGTTGCGACGGGCCTGGTCCATGGCCTTGGACACGGCCAGAGGCACTTCACGCGCCTTGCCCTTGCCCATGCCGATGCGACCGTCGCCATCACCGACCACGGTGAGGGCGGCGAAGCCCATGATCCGACCGCCCTTGACCACTTTGGTCACGCGGTTCACCTGGATCATCTTCTCGCGGAGACCATCGTCGCGACCTTCGTCAGCCACTTTGGGTTGAAACTTAGCCATTTGGTATTCCTTCCGATGCCGGGCGCTTAGAACTGCAGGCCGGCTTCACGCGCGGCTTCAGCCAAGGCCTTGATACGACCGTGGTAGGCAAAGCCCGAGCGGTCGAAAGCGACCTTCTCGACGCCAGCGGCCTTCGCCTTCTCGGCGATGCGCTTGCCGATCACGGAGGCGGCGTTCACGTTGCCACCCTTGCCAGCAGCACCCAGCTGCTCGCGGACTTCCTTCTCGGCGGTCGAGGCGGAAGCGAGCACCTTGGAGCCGTCGCCGGTGACGACGGTGGCATAGATGTGCAGGTTGGTACGGATGACCGTCAGACGCACGGCGCCTTGCAAGGCGATGCGGGCGCGCGTTTGACGCGAGCGGCGCTGGCGCTGTTCTTTCTTGGTGATAGACATGAATCAGCTCCTTACTTCTTCTTGGTCTCTTTCAAGACCACGCGCTCGTCGGCATAGCGGATGCCCTTGCCCTTGTAAGGCTCGGGCGGACGGAAGGCGCGCACTTCAGCGGCGATCTGTCCGACCACTTGACGGTCCACGCCCTTGATCAGGATCTCGGTCTGAGACGGGGTCTCGACCTTGATGCCGGCGGGCATGTCTTTGATCACGGGGTGCGAGAAACCGATCTGGAGGTTCAGCTTCTGGCCTTGGGCCTGGGCACGGAAGCCCACGCCGACCAGGGTCAGCTTCTTCTCGAAACCCTTGCTCACGCCGTTGACCATGTTGTTCACCAGGGCGCGAACGGTACCGGACATCGCATTGGCGGCGGCCGTGTCGTCAGCGGGGGTGACCTTGAGCACACCAGCGTCGTTGGCCACGCGGGCCAGCTCGGACTGGGGACGGCTCAGGCTGCCCAGGGCGCCCTTGACGGTGATTTGATCTGCAGTGATCTGCACGTCCACACCTTGGGGGACGGCGATCGGCATTTTTCCTACGCGGGACATGTCGATGGCTCCTCGATCAGGCGACGTAGCAGAGCACTTCGCCGCCGATACCGGCAGCGCGCGCCTTGCGGTCGGTCATCACGCCTTGCGGAGTGGTGACGATGGCCACACCCAGGCCGTTCTGGACCTGAGGAATGCTGTGACGGCCTTTGTACACACGCAGACCAGGCTTGGACACGCGCTCGATCTTCTCGATCACGGGACGGCCTGCGTAGTACTTCAGGGCGATTTCCAGCGTGGGCTTGGCAGCCTCGCCGGTGACGTTGAATCCGTCGATGTAGCCCTCGTCCTTCAGGACCTGGGCGATCGCGACTTTCAGC
>CALAKR010000177.1 GCA_937923225.1 uncultured Aquabacterium sp.
GACAGGCGACCTGGTCGTGCTGCCCGCCGGCGTGCCGCACCTGGTGCAGGACCGCCCCACCCCGGCCGCCCAGTCGCACGATCTGTCGACGCACCTGCAGCGGCCCGATCTGGTTCCCCTGAGGCTGGGTGGCAGCGGCAGCGCGCAGACCCAGTTGATCAGTGGCCACGCCCGATTCGACGTGCACATGGCAGCACCCCTGGTGTCCGCCTTGCCCGGGCTGATGCACATCCATGGCCTGGGCGAAGCGCCGCCGCCCTGGCTGGCCATCGGCCTGCAGTTCCTGGCACAGGAGCTGATGAGCCCGCGGCCCGGCCAGCAGGCCATCATCAACCGCCTGGGCGACATCCTCTTCATGGAGTGCCTGCGCGACTACGTCAGCTCGCTCACGGAAGAATCCGGCAACTGGCTGGCCGCGCTGAAGGACCGGGCCTTGTCCACCGCTCTGGCCTGCATGCACCGCACGCCGGCGCACAACTGGACGGTGCCCGAGCTGGCCCAGCACGCCTGCCTGTCGCGCTCGGCCTTTGCCGACCGCTTCACGCAGACCCTGGGCGAGCCTCCCCTGACTTACCTCACGCGCCACCGCATGCGCCTGGCCGCGCGCCAGCTCGCCAGCAGCAACGCACCGATCAGCCGGGTGGCCGACCAGGTGGGCTATGCCTCGGAGGCGGCCTTCAGCCAGGCCTTCAAGCGTGAATACGGGCAATCGCCTTCGGCCTGGCGACAGGCACAGCCCACGCGGGCGGAGGTCGATACGCCTGAGGCGGTGGCCGCGGCCTGAATCAGGCCCTGCCTGAGCCGCCGCTGCCCGTGCCCGAGCCACCCAGCAGGGTCGCCACCTTGCGCTTGGGCTTGATAAAGCGTGACAGGCCGCCACCAGCACCCGCAGCCGGGGCCGCCACGGCGCCCTTCTTGTCCCAGGACGGGTCGGCATCGCTCTGGGCCTCGTAGGGCTTGTCGAAGAACGGGTCGGCCGGCGGGCGGCGGATACCCGGGCGCACCGTGCCGCGCGTGTCGGCCGGGCGTGGTGCATGGCCATGGGTGGCGGGCGCCAGGTCGGGGCGGTCATCGTCCTCGCGGCGCTCGCGGCGGAAGGACGGACGGCGCTCGCCACCACCTTCCAGCTCGAAGGGCTCGATGTCCAGCTTCTTCTTGGTGAGCTTTTCGATGTCGGCGATCAGGCGGGCATCGGCCCCGGTGACCAGCGACACGGCCAGGCCCGACGCGCCCGCACGGCCCGTGCGGCCGATGCGGTGCACGTAGTCTTCGGCGTTGAAGGGGATGTCGAAGTTGAACACCGCCGGCAGCGCCGCGATGTCGATGCCGCGCGCCGCCACGTCGGTGGCCACCAGCAGCTCGACCTCGCCCTTCTTGAAGGCTTCGAGCGATTTCAGGCGCTCTTCCTGGGACTTGTCACCGTGCAGGGCGGCGGTCTTGAGGCCATCGCGCTCGAAGGAGCGCGCCAGGCGGCCGCAACCCAGCTTGGAGTTGACGAAGACGATGCTCTGCGTGATGCCGCGATCACGCAGGATCTGGCGGATGGTGGCGCGCTTGTCGTCTTCCGACACCTTGTAGAAGCGCTGCTCCACGGTGGAGGCGGTGGCGTTGGGGCGCGCCACCTCGACGAGCACCGGATCCTGCAGATAGCTCTGGGCCAGCTTCTTGATCTCGGGCGAGAACGTGGCGGAGAACAGAAGCGTCTGGCGCTGCTTGGGCAGGTAGCTCAGGATGCGCTGCAGATCGGGCAGGAAGCCGATGTCCAGCATGCGGTCGGCCTCGTCGAGCACCACGTACTCGACCTGCGACAGGATGCAATTCTTGGCCTCGATGTGGTCCAGCAGGCGACCCGGCGTGGCGATCAGCACCTCGACGCCGGCTTTCAGCTCGACCGTCTGCTCGCGCATGTTCATGCCGCCGAACACCACGGCCGAGCGCAGGTTGGACTTGCTGGCGTAGGTCTTGACGTTGGCAGCCACCTGCACGGCGAGTTCGCGCGTGGGGGCCAGCACGATGGCGCGCACCGGGTGGCGGGCGGGCGAGACGCTGGCGTTCTCGTGCTTCATCATCTTCTGAAGCAAGGGGATCGAGAAGGCGGCGGTCTTGCCGGTACCGGTCTGGGCGGCACCCATCACGTCGCGGCCGGCCAGCACCAGCGGGATCGCCTTGGCCTGGATCGGCGTCATCGTGGGGTACTCGATGGCACGCAGCAGCTTGGGATCGAGCGGCAGGCTGTCGAAGCGCGCGGGGGCTTCGGGGGCGGCCGCTGCGGGGGCTGCGCCGGTGTCGGCGGATGCGGCGGTTGCCAGGGAGGTATCGCCCGTAGGCGTGGTCGAGGTCATAGAGCCCCTGTTGGGCGCCAGACCTGCGGCCTGGCAACTGAAAACATCAAAAGGTGTAGCCGGCCTGACGCTGGATGCCCAGTGTCTCGGCTTCGGCCACTTCGAGCAGGGCCGCCAAGGGGCCCAGGCCGTTGTACCGTGTGCAGACGCGGTGGGCGTAGCGCCACACCCGCGGGATGTCGTCCAGGTACTGCCGCTTGCCGTCGCGCAGCGCCAGACGCGCAAAGATCCCCAGCACCTTCAGATGGCGCTGCAGGCCCATCCATTCGAAGTCACGCCAGAAATCACCGAAATCGTCCGGTACCGGCAAACCGGCCTTGCGGGCCTTTTCCCAGTAGCGGATCGCATGATCGATCTGCACTTCCTCGTCCCAGACCACGTAGGCATCACGCAGCAGAGACACGAGATCATACGTGACCGGCCCCCATACCGCATCCTGAAAATCGATCACCCCCGGGGTGGCGCGGGGATCGCCCGGCGTGACCATCAGGTTGCGCGAGTGGTAATCACGGTGCACCAGCACCCGCGGCTGGCCCAGCACCTGGGCCTTGATCAGGCCGAAACTGCGCGCCAGCACCTGCTGCTGGGCCTCGGTGAGCGTGAGGCCGCGCAGCTGCGTGAGGTACCACTGGGGCAGCAGGTCCATCTCGCGCTGCAGCAGGGCGTCGTCGTAGGGGGGGACCTGGTCCTCGGCGGCGATGGCCTGCAGGCGCACCAGTTCGTCCAGCGCCGCGCCGTAGCGGGCGCGGTTGTCGGCATCGGCCTTGGACAAGGCTTCGGCTTCGGGCGCCAGGGCGGACAGCAGGGTGTGCTCGCCCAGGTCGCTGATCAGCATGAAACCCTGGGCCTCGTCCCA
>CALAKR010000178.1 GCA_937923225.1 uncultured Aquabacterium sp.
GGGCCGAACTTGCCGATCGAGGCGTAGTGGTCGGCCACCAGTTGAAGGCCGTGCGGGCCGTTCTCGAACAGGTACAGCCGCGAACGGCTGGCATCGACGGCGATGGCGTGCTTGGTGGTGGACGGCAGGTCGACGAACTGCGTGGGGATGGCGCCCACGGGCGGGCGCTCCTGCAGGGCCATCAGGCGGCGGTTGGCCTCGACGCGCAGTTGCTCCAGGCGTTCCGGGGCCTTGCTGGTCAGCTCGTTCGGGGCGCTGCCCATGTGCTGCAGCGGGTTGGTGCGCGCCAGCAACAGATCGCCGTAAACCAGCTGGGCCAGTTGGAAGTTGGGCACATCCTGGGTGAGCAGGCGGGCCTTTTCCAGGGCCTGGGGGGCTTGGCCGGCGCCGACGAGCCGGTACACCTCGAGCAGCCGGCCTTCGGCCGACGGGTCGTTGGTGTGCTGTGCCAGTTGCTGCAGGCTGACCGCGTGCGGTGCGGGCGCGCTGCCTTCCTGAGGGGTGGCAGCAGCGGCGGCGACGGTCTGCTCCTTGGGCTTGGCCGCGGCATTGGCTTGCGCCGTGTCCGCGGACATCAAGGAGGACACCGCCCAGATGGCGAGAGGTGCACTGAGGCCCAGCCCCAGTGCCAGGGCCCGTCCAGCCGACAACTTGAATGGCCGACGGTTACGCGAACGATTCATCTCAAGAGCCTGAAGATTCCTTCACGATCACCCAGTTGCTGCCTTGGCGGATCAAATCAAGCCGTTTGCCACTGGTCACGTTCAGGTTGTCCGATTTGTACTCCTGATGGAAGCGCGCCGTGGCCTTGTTGCCATTGACCTTGACGTCGATATCAGAAACCTTCACCGAGATGTTGCGACGGTTCGCGATGCGGTCGCGGCGCTCCTGCTCCCAGGCCTTGCGGCTTTTGCCGCCGTTGAAATCGCGGGCGTAGGCGGCGAAGTAGTCGTTCATGTCGCGGCGGCTCCAGGCGGAGGCCCAGGCCTGGACGGCCGCTTCCACTTCGCGCTCTTGGGCTTCGGCACGGGCCTCGGGGGCCGGTGCGGGTGCCGGCGTGGGCTTGGCCACCGGTGCAGGGGGCGGAGCCGGCGTGGGCACAGGGGCGGGTGCCGGGGCCGGAGCGGGCGCCGGGGTCGGCGAGGCGGGCACCGCGGCGGGGGCGGGCGCCGAGGGCTTGGTCCCGGCGTTGTTGGTCAGTGCGGCGACGGCGGCGGAGCCGCGGTCTTTGGGGAACAGGTCGCGAATCATGGCCAGCTTGGGGGCCACGGCCGAGCGTGTGTCGATCTGCAGCGCCTTGGAGTAAGCCTGGCTGGCCAGCTTGGCGTAGACATCGCCCAGGTTCTCGTAGGCGGTGGCGTAGCTGGGGTTGGTGCGGATGGCCATTTCCAGGGCCGTGCGCGACTTGTCGTACTGGCCCTGCTGGGCGTAGAGCACCGCCAGGTTGTTGAAGGGCTCAGGCAGTTCAGGGAAGTCTTCCGTCAGCTTCTGGAAAGCGGTGATGGCCTCGGCCGTGCGGCCGGCCTGGGACAGGCTGATGCCGCGCAGGAAGCGCATCATCGGGTCGCGCGGCTTGCTGGTCAGGAACTGATCCGCCTTCTGGAGCGCCTCGGCGTTCTTGCCGGCCGACAGCAGTTTCTGGACTTCGGCCACATCATCGGCGCGCACGACCTGACTCGACAGGCTCAGCATGGCGATGGCTACGAACTGGGCAGCCAGCGCCGTCAGGCGGGCTCCAAAAAGGGGCGCAACAACTCGCATGGGTCTCGTTGGTCTCTAGATGGTGGTTGGAGAGTAACCCCGGAGAATACCAGCGTGAAGCGCGTGTCCGGGTTGATGATCACCCTGACGCGTGCCCCCCGTTCGAGGTCCCCCGGATATACTCCGCTGATTGTATCCCGACGTACTGCGCCGACCCGAATCCTCTTCCAGGGTGGCAGTCCGACGGTCGTCGCCTTGTCGCATCGATGATGGCGCGGCAACGTCCAGGGACCGAGGTTTCCGCTTTTCCCATGAGTCTGCGTCTATTCAACAGCCTGTCGAGGCAGCTAGAGTCGTTTTCACCCATCGAGCCGGGGCACGTGCGGATGTACGTGTGCGGCATGACGATCTACGATTACTGCCACGTGGGTCATGCGCGCATGATGATGGCCTTCGACGTGGTGCAGCGCTGGCTGCGCGCCTCGGGCCTGAAGGTCACGTACGTGCGCAACATCACCGACATCGATGACAAGATCATCAAGCGGGCGGTAGAGCGTGGCATCACCATCCGCCAGCTGACGGACGAGATGACGCAGGCCATGCACGACGACATCGGCGCACTGGGCATCGAGCCGCCCACGCACGAGCCCCGTGCCACGCAGTACGTGCCGCAGATGCTGGCGATGATCGGCCAGCTGGAGGCCAGGGGCCTGGCCTACCAGGCTGGCAACGGCGACGTGAACTACGCGGTGCGCAAGTTCGAGGGCTACGGCAAGCTGTCCGGCAAATCGCTGGATCAATTGCGTGCCGGCGAGCGTGAGCTGCATGGCGCCGGCGCCAAGGCCGCCGATGGCAAGCACGATCCGCTGGACTTCGTGCTCTGGAAGGCCGCCAAGCCCGAAGAGCCGCAAGATGCCAAGTACGACTCGGCCTACGGCGCGGGCCGCCCGGGCTGGCACATCGAGTGCTCGGCCATGGCCTGTGCGCTGCTGGGTGAGCAGTTCGACATCCATGGCGGTGGCCTGGACCTGCAGTTCCCGCACCACGAGAACGAGATCGCGCAGAGCGAGGGTGCCACCGGCAAGCGTTTCGTCAATTACTGGAGGCACAACGGCTTCCTGAATGTCGACAACGAGAAGATGTCCAAGTCGCTGGGCAACTTCTTCACCATCCGCGACGTGCTCAAGAGCTACGACGGCGAGACGATCCGCTTCTTCATGGCGCGGGTGCACTACCGTGGCCCCTTCAACTACAGCGATGCCGGCCTGGACGATGCCCGCCTGGGTCTGCGCCGCCTGTACACGGCACTCGA
>CALAKR010000179.1 GCA_937923225.1 uncultured Aquabacterium sp.
AGCCGCGGCTGCGGCAGCGGCCGCATCCTCCGCATCCGACACCCCCGGCCGGTTGATGACGTTGA
This sequence comes from uncultured Aquabacterium sp., assembly GCA_937923225.1. GTDB lineage: Bacteria > Pseudomonadota > Gammaproteobacteria > Burkholderiales > Burkholderiaceae_C > Aquabacterium. The sequence continues at coordinate 66 of CALAKR010000179.1, forward strand.
CGTCGTCACCGATGGTGGGTGCATCGGAGCGTGAGATGTCCACCAGCCCCTCGTCAACACGGGCTTGCCCTTGCACCGACAAGGCTTCCTTCGTGAGGCCAAGTTGCAGTTCTGCAGACACCACCACGCGGCGGTCCACACGCTGCAGCAAGGCAAAGCGTTCGGCCCGCAGTTGCAGATTGGCGGTGGGCTCGGCGCCCAGCACGGCATCGCCGCTGATGTGCAGGCTGCCGCCATTGGCTTCGCCATCGCGCGCCGTCAGACTTTCGAGCCGGGCCCGATCGCCCTTGAGGCGCAGGTCCAGCGTGCCATCGGCCAGGTGCACGCCCATCAAGGTCTGGGTGGCGCCCAGATCCTGACCGCGCACCTGCCCTTCGTACTGAGGCTCGCCCAGCGTGCCCGACAACTGCGCCTGCGCATCGAGCTTGCCAGACAGGCGCCAACCCGGCGGCGCCCACACACCCACGGCGCGCAGATTGGCCACCTGGGCTGATATCTGGCCGCTGATCGGGTCATCCGCACCGGGCAAGGCACTCGGATCACGCACCTGGATCACTTGCCGACCATCGATGCTGCCGGACACCCGGGCTTCCATCTTCTGGGTCGCTGTCCAGACACCGTCGCGCGCTTGCAGTGCCAGGCGCATTTGCCGCACGCCCAGCCTTTGCGCCGAGGTGCCTTCGATGTCCTGCTCGGTCAGGCTCAGATCGCCCTGCTGCCTTGCCAGCTCGGCATCCACCACCCACGGCTGGCCAGGCTGGTGTGAGGCCTTGACCCGGCCTGCCAGCAGCAGATCGCCCCCCCAACCCACCTCAGGTTGAAGGCGGGCCAGCAGTTCGGCCAGCTTCAAGGGCTCCAGTTCGATCAGGACGTCGCTGCGGCCCTGGTCTTGCCCACGCTGGTCCCAGACCAGTTCACGCAAGGCCAGCACCGCGCCAAACAGGTCGATGCGGGTCGGGGTGCCCGTGAGGCGTTGCCCCTTTTTGTCACGGCGCCAATCCAGCTGGAAGGGCTGCGCCTGCACCCAGGGCTTGGCTTCTGCCGGCGCCACGGGCTGCACCTGTAAGGTCTGCACCCTGGAATGCCAGGCGCGATCACTGTCGCGCAGCAGGTTGCCACTCCAGCCGGATTCACCGCTGGCCTGCGCGATCGCCGACTCCCTCACCGGTTCGCCCCCCTCGTTGCGGCGCTCAGGCATGTCGATGCGCCCTTGCCAGGACCACTGGTGCTGGGCCGCCATGCCCTGGATCAGCATCTTGAACTGCTGCGTGCCCCATTGGCCCCATTGGCCGCGTCCCAATCGGGCATCGAGCCGCCAGGGCTTGGCCGTGGCCGGAGCATCACCCAGGCCCATGGTCCAGTTGGCATGGGCGTCGCTGAGCAAGGCCTGGCCGCCACTGGGCAGATCTGCCTGCACGCCATCGGCATCAAGCTCGCCGGTGGTGCTCCAACGGCCTGGTGCAGGGCTTTCCAGCAACACCTCCCCCTGGACCGAGCCCTTCAGGCCCCGCCACCCCATGGGCTGTACCCAGGCCTGCAAGCCATCCAGCGCTGGCGCCTTGATCTCGGCCTGGATTTTCGCGCCGGCTTCATGCTGGGGAGCTTCGGCAGGGAACAAGCCTCCAGGCCATCGCACCTCGGCGCGGACTTCATTGCCAGCCGCCTTGAATTGCGCCTTGGCACCCAACACCACGGCCTTGGCAGAGCCTGCCTGCTCGGCACTCACATCACCCACCACCGGCACGCCCAGCAGCAGGCTGTCTGCCACCTTGAAATTGGCCTGACCATCCAGGGCATCCCAGCGGCCCGGCATGGTCACTGCCACCTGGCCCTGGCCATTCAGGCGTGTGCGCTGCACGGCATCCCCTGCTGGGCGCGGCCAGGGCATCCACACGGCGGGATCGAAGTGCTTGACCTGCAGGTCGAGCTTGGCCTGCCAGGGCGATGCGCTGTCAGCGGAGGCATTGCCCGCCGAGGCATTCACCTGAGTACCTGACGCAGCCACCACCGGCGCAGAAGCCGATCCAGACACTGCACCTGAAGCGACGCCAGACGCCGCAGCAGATGCCGCTGGCGCGCTCAACGCCAGCCACTGGCCTTTGGCCTGGGCCTTTGCCTCCCCCGCCGTGAGCGACAGATCGGCCAGGTCAAAGCGCCCGGGCTGCCAGCGCCCGGCCAGCACGGCCTGCACCGCTTCACGCAGCGCCTGCCCTTTGCGCCCACCCGCATCGCGCCCGTCGATACGGGCCTGGACCTGCCAGCTGTCGTCGTCCTGCCCATTGACCTGTGCCTCGCCCTTGAGCAGCAAGGCTGGCGCCTGGCCATGCAGCATCTGCGTGTCCACGCCCTGCAAGGTCAGCACCAAGGCCGTTTCGCGGCGCTGCTCGAGGTTCCAGCGTCCCTGAAGCCCGACAGTGCCAGCGGCCCGACCGGCCTGTGCCGGCAAGCCGATGCGAGCATCGACCTGACCGTTCAAACCCAGTGTGGTGAGCTTGGCCGTGTCCGCCTGAGCAGGCAAGGTGGCATCAGCGCGCACGGTCTGCACCGGCACGGCGGCGGCATCCCAAGGGCCAGGGCGCTCATTGGTGATGTCCACCTTGACCAGCAGATCCGAGGAAGCTGCCCGGGCTGCCGGGGCGGCACTGGCCGCGGCTCGCGAACCAGGCGCCCCCGGCTGCAGATCCCGCGGCGCCACGCCCACGTGCCCTGTCAGGCTGGTCATGGGCAAAGCCGCCCAAAGGCGCTGCAGATCGAAGTGGTCGGCACGCACATCGGCACGGGGCAGCGGCCACGGCGCGAACGGTGCCACCTCGGCCTGGGCGGCCAAGGTCTGAACCGCGGTGTCACCAGGCTTGGCAGCCCCCTGCTGCGCCACCTCCACCTGGGCGGCCACCTTCAACAGGCGCAAGGGCCCGAGCGCCGTCAGGCGTGCCTGCCCCTTCGGCGCGCTCGTGGATGCTGCGGTGAGCGAGGCGT
>CALAKR010000180.1 GCA_937923225.1 uncultured Aquabacterium sp.
CCGGCATGTTCTGCCGTACTTCGGTGAGCAGTTCGACCCGTTCTGCACGGGTGTCACCGCTGGCGTTCATCTGCACGGCATCAAGCGCATTTTGCACCAGGTTGTGCACCACCTGCCTCAGCAGCGTCGCGTCGCCCAGGATACGGGGCAGATCCGGGGCCAGTTGAACGCTGAGCAGGCCGGTCTCCACGGCCTGCCCGTACAGGGCCAGCACGTCGCCCACCAGGGCGTTCAGGTCCAGCGGGGCCAGGCGTGAGGTGGGCAGACGGGCGAAGTCGCGGAACTCGTTGATCAGAGTCTTGAGCGCCTGCACCTGGGTGACGATGGTGGTGACGGAGCGGTTGAGCAGTTGCTGGCCGGGCTCGTCCAGCTTGGCCTCGAGCTTCATCTGCAGGCGCTCGGCCGAGAGCTGGATGGGCGTGAGCGGGTTCTTGATCTCGTGGGCCACGCGGCGGGCCACCTCGCCCCAGGCCTTGGAGCGCTGGGCCGAGACCAGCTCGCTGATGTCGTCGAACACGATCAGGCGGGCTTCGGCGGGCAGGTCGGCGCCGCGCACCAGCAGGGTCTGGGCGGCGGCTTTCGGGTCTTCGGGGTTGTTGGCGGCGATGTCGGCCAGCGGGCGCTCGAAGGATTCCTGCCATTGCTGGCGCTCGCCGGGCTCGGGCTCGGCGGCGTAGGAGGCGAAGCGCTCGTCGATGGCCACGGCGAAGGCCTGCAGGCCGGGCACGGTGTTGAGCGGCTGGCCACGGTAGGCCGACAGCGGCGCGCGCAGGATGCGGGTGGCGCCGGGGTTGACGGTGTCGATCAGGCCGTGGCGGTCGAACACGATCACGCCGGAGGTGAGGTTGTCCAGGATGGTCTGCACGTGCACGTAGGCGCTGTCGAGCTGCAGGGCGCTGATCTCGGCCTGGGTGCGGGCGTCCGCCAACTGCTGGGTCATGGCGGCGAAGTCACGCGTCAGGCCGCCCAGTTCGTCCTTGGATTCGAAGATGGGCTTGGGGCTGAGGTCGCCGCCGGCCACGTCGCGAACGCCTTCGGCCAGCAGCAGCAGCGGGCGGGCCAGTTGCTGGCCCAGGATGGCGGCCAGCAGCATGGCGCCGAACACGGCCAGCACCAGCGACAGGGTCAGCGTGCCGATGTACATGCGGCGCAGGCCCTCGCGGCCCAGCGAGCGCTGCTGGTACTCGCGGTAGGCGTTCTGCACGTCGAGCGCATTGCGCACCAGCTCGGCCGGCAGGCGCTGCTGCACCATCAGGAAGTGGCCGCGGCCCTGCAGGCTGAAGCTGCGGTCGGGCATCCAGGCCAGCGCGATCACGCGCGGCGTGTCGCCCTCATCGAGCCCGTCGATCAGGGAGATCACCCCCTTGCTGCGCGCATCCTGGCGCCAGTTGCTGTTGACGCGCTGGGCGCGCAGCTGGGTGGCCGTGTCGCCCCCGACGCGGGTTTCGACCACGCCCGATTCGCTGACCAGGGCGATGGATTCGGCGCCGAGCTGCTCGCGCAGGCGTTCGAGTTCGAGCAGTTGGGGGGCGGTGTCGACGATACGCTGGCCCGGCAGGATGGACATGCGCTCGGCGGCCAGCCGGGTCTTGCTGCCCAGGTCGTCGCTCAGGGTGTCGAGCGTGTTGCGGCCCAGGTTCAGGCCGGCATCGAGTGCGCCTTCGACGCGGACGTCGAACCAGGTCTCGATGCTGCGCGAGACGAACTGGTAGGACACGCCGTAGATCAGCAGGCCCGGCACCAGGGCCACCAGCGCGAAGATGCTGGCCAGCTTGAGCAGCAGCTGGCTGCCGAACTTGCCGCGCCGGATGCGCAGTGCCAGGCGGCCCAGGGCCAGCACGATGACCAGGCCCAGCAGCGAGGCGATGACCACGTTCGTGTAGAACAGCCAGACGAACATGGGCTCGTAGCGCTCGCGGTTCTGCGTGGCGAACACGAGCATGAACGCCAGCACGAGGCCGGCCCCCAGCATGGCCAGGCCGGCGACGATCCAGGCCCAGCGGTTGGCCTTGATGGTGCTCATCTCTTCACGGGGTCATCGGGTGGCGGGGATCTCCAGCCGGCGTTGCACGGACAGCGTCCATTCGTTCTGGTCGCTCAGGCCGATCTGCAGCGGGCGGGGCAGTTCGTTGCGGTCAAGCTCGAAGCTGAATTCGACGTAGTGGCTGCGGTCGTCGGCCGCGATGTTGCTATCCATGATGCGCCAGCGGCTGCTGCGCTGCAGCACGCCCAGGGCTTCGCTCAAGCTGCCGTAGTGCTGGCTCAGGCCATCGAAGCTGACGCGCCAGCGTCGGGTGAGCGGCTGGTAAGCCAGGCGCCAGCGGCGTTCGGCCACGGCGCGGGATTTGTCGCTCCAGTACCAGCGTTCGCGCAGCACCTCGGCGCGGGCCACGAACACGACAGCCACGCCCTTGTAGAGCGCGTCTTCCACGTCACGGGGCAGGTCGAAGTGCACGTCGTAGCTCAGCACGACGCCGTCATCGGCGCGGTGCACCTGCAGCTGGGTGAGCTCGACCTGGGGCTTGCCGGTGCTGCCGATCTGCGCCCAGGTGCTGCCCACCATGGCGGCTGCGGCCACGAAGGTGGCTGCACGCTGCAGAACGGCGCGGCGGCTGGAGTCGGGCATGGTCAGCGGGTGGCTGGCTTGCGCAGCAAGGCGTAATAGAAGCCGTCTCCCGGGTCGCGGGGGCCGGCTGACTCGGCGGGGCTGCCCGAGG
>CALAKR010000181.1 GCA_937923225.1 uncultured Aquabacterium sp.
GGTGCGTGAAGTCGCCGTTCCACCAAGCGTGTGCCAGGGAAGGCAGGGCCATGGCCGACGCCAGCAGGGCAGACGAGAGGATGCGCGGGAAATTCATGGAAAACGTCCGTCTTTCAAAGTGATCGATTATTTCGAGGGCATGTGTCCTGCGTAGGGCGGGCGCCTGAGCCGAAGGGGCCATGCCCAGGCGCCACGCAGGACACAAAAACGTCATGCAGGTGATAAGGCGCTCAGGAGGCGTCTCTGTCCTTGCGGGCCTTGCGTTCCTGGTCGGATTTGCTCTCGCCTTGTGTGTCGCGCGGCGTGCTCATGGGCACGGGCTCGGGCGCCTCGCCGCCGAAGCCGAGCAGCTCCACCGTCAGCACCGACGAGGGGCTCTCGCCACGCATCTCCGCAGAGGCCGCGACCTGGGCCACGCCGGCGGCTGTGTCGGCCACCTTGGGGGTGAGGCTCAGCGACACCGCCGGTGGAGGTGGCGGGGTGGTGCCCGTGGCGTTGGCGATGTTGTCGGCGCCGATCACCTTGGGGGCGGCGATCTCCACCTTGCCGCCCTGGATGTAGGCGTCGAGTGCGCGGATCTCGCCGTTGGGGGCGTACAGGCCGATCAATCCGCTCGGGAAGTTGACAGCCTGGAAGCCGCTGCCCGACGTGGGAGGCTGTCCCTGGGCGACGACGCGGCCCGAGGCGGGATCGAAGACGCGCACGGGCTGCGGTTTGGCAACACTTGTGTTGGAGCCCTTGCCGGAATCGATGTCGCCGTCTGTCGTATAGATGTAGATGTTGCCGCCGTGGGCTGTGTCGCTGCCAAGTACGATCACCTTCTGATCGCCTGCCAGGAAATCACCGCTCGTCAATGAGCGGAAACTGCCGCCCTGGAAGTTGATGAAGCCGGCCGGTTGATCGGCGGCGCTGGGCAGACCGGCCGTGACCTGCCCCGGTGCGATCACATCGATCCCGCCCAGGGCGTTATTGACAACCGACGAGTCGCCTCCGCCCAGGCCCAGGTTGTGCACCTTGGCCTTGGCCAGATTGACATTGCCCTCGCGCTTGAAACTGGTGCCCAAGCCGGCCAGATCCACCACCTGGGCGGCCCGGTCGAACAGGGCCTTGCGTTGCGCGGCGCGGCGGGCCTCTTCCTGCTCGTTGTTGGACGTGGCGATCGCCACGGCCTGGCCGGCCAGCGCGACGATCTGCTGCCACATGGCTTCCTGCTTTAGACGCAGGAAGGCATCGGAGCGGTAGTAGGCGTCAGGGCGCCCCTGGTGTTCGGGCAGGTACTGCGCCACGAAGGCCGCATTGAGGTACTTGTTGACCGCTTCGACCTGGCGGGTGTCCGTCAACTGGCTGAAAGCCGTCAAAGCGGTGTTGAAGTCCACATCGGCCCAGCTGGCCGATCCCGCCGGGGCTGGCAACTGGCTGTTCACCAGAGCCTGGTAGACCGCGTTGCGCAGCGCCGGCTCCGTACCATGTTGGGCCAACAACTGCTGGGTATCCACCGAGCGTGCATTGCCGGCCGAGAGCGTGATCTTGACGGATTCGCCCGGCAAGGCTGTGTTGATCTGGTTGGCCACGGCCACCACGCCCAGCGACTGATTGAGCTCGATGTCGCGCCCCGCCTCGACCCGCAAGGCCCCAGGCCCGCCGATCACGATCTGGCTGTTGGCATTGATGCCACCGATGATGTCGCGTCCAGCAGTGATGCGGGTTACATCGTCTTCGGTGAAGTTCTGGCCGACGATGGATGGGTTGACCAGATCACGGCCAGCCATCAGCTCCAAGGGGCGGTTGGTACGCAAGAAGGGTAGCGAGGTCACGCCATCGTCCGTGAGCGTATCGAAGACGATGTCCCGGCCTGCCTGTGCATGCACGGTGTGTTCATTGGAGGCCTGCCCAGCGTCGTTGATGGGATTGGCTATGAGGGTGTCGGAGGCACTGGAAATGAACGAGGCACCGCTGCGCGGCGATAGGCTTGCGTTTAGCGCGGTGAAGTTGAGCGTGTTAAGCAGGGAAGGTGTCGTCAGGCTTGGCAAGCTCAGAGCCGCCTGTTTGATGTCGATGAGTTGGAGATTGCCTTGAAGAATCAAGTCCTGCCCTGCGAAGATGGCTACGTCCGATTTCACGGAAGGCATCACGTAGAGGGGGACGTCAGCTTTGCCGGTGCTGCGGACGACCTCGCTGGCCGCGTTCTCCTTGGCTATTGCACGACCAGCGGTGTTGAGCGTCACGTTGCCCTGATGGCTGGTGATGCTGACAACGGGGGGGGCGATACTTGCCAGAATGCTCGCCGTCGATTTGTCCGCACCGTCGAGCGTGATACTTGTGCCCCCTTGAGCATTTGCCGTTTCATTGAGCACCTTGTGCATCAGATCGACCGACTGGGCGTTTGTTTCCCAGTTCACGTTGCCCTGCAAGGCGCTCAGGCTTACACCTGCGTCTGTACCGTACGTGAAGTACAGGGCCGCGTTGATGGGTGTCAGCCCCGAAGCAGAGTTCGATATGCTGCCCGTGTTCAGCGATGTTGACTGGTTGATCCTGAACGGCAGGATCGTCGGATTGAACACATAAGACAGATGGAGGTCCTCGACGGCGGAGACATCCCAATGGCCATCCATCAGCCCCAGCATGGCCCCTGGTGCGTACACCACGTTGGCCTGCGGAGGAATGACAGTTCCGTCTTCCCCGGTCGGGACCTTGTCCGCGCCGCGGTTGAGCGAACCACCCGCCGAGAGGCGGCCATGGCCGCGCCCCAGGAAGTAAACACCACCTTCGATGTTGCCTCCGGCTAGCACTTCGATGTTGCCACCATTGAGCACCTTGAGGTCGGTTCCGACCTTGCGCGCATTGGTGGGTGCCGCCACCGGCATGTTGGTGACGTCGCCTCCAGCGGTCACGCTGATGTTGCCGCCACCGAAGGACCCAAGGCCCTGTTTGAATGCGTTCAGGCCGGTCCACCACGCCATGGCCCCGCTCGCCGCGGATCCACCGTGGAAGAAATAGTTGCCCGTCATTTGCGTGACCTGTTGATCGACTAGCAGACCATCGTCGTTGACGAAGTAGCTGCCCACGTTGCCACCTGCCGCTACGGTCAGGCGGCCGCCTCGTTCGGTAAAGCGTGCGTTGCCATAGGTGGTTGGGAAACCGGCAATCTTCGATTCACGCCCGGCCACGTAGATGGCCGATGCCGACGTCAGTGTGGGCGCCATCAGTCGCACATCGCCCGACGCGTTGATATCGATAGAGCCTGCCGTGGTACGGATGTACTTGCCGCCGGCGAGGGTGAAATGGCCCTGGGTAGTGTCGTCCTTGGTGGCTGACAGTTTGGCCGAAGTGGTGTCGGCACCTGCAACGAAGCG
>CALAKR010000182.1 GCA_937923225.1 uncultured Aquabacterium sp.
GATCGCGTAGAACGGCACCTTCTCGGCCAGCAGTTTCAGGCGCTCGGCGATGGACGACTTGCCGCCGCCCACCGGGCCCAGCAGGTACAGGATCTGTTTCTTTTCTTCCAGGCCCTGCGCGGCATGCCGGAAGTAGCTGACCACCTGCTCGATGGCGTCTTCCATGCCGAAGAATTCTTCAAAAGCCGGATAGATCTTGATGACCTTGTTGGCGAAGATGCGCGACAGGCGAGGGTCGTTGCGCGTGTCCACCATCTGCGGCTCGCCAATGGCCTGCAGCATGCGCTCGGCGGCGGTGGCAAAAGCCGTCTTGTCGCGCTTGCAGATTTCGAGGTATTCCTCGAGGGAGTACTCTTCTTCGCGTGTGCGCTCATAGCGGGCGGCGAAGTTGCTGATCACGTCCATGCATACCTCCGGTCCATCGTCACGAGAGAGTCGATGCACTGGGATGCCCCCGCCAGATCCGCGCTGGTGAGACGCACAAACCGTGCATCGTCATGTCCATCAAAGATCGATCAAATCGCGGTTGGTTCAATCGGGGAGAAACCTGGGTTTCCACCTTTTGATCCGTGACTTGCTGGTGCCTATCTTGCACCTTTTTCGCCTTGCGGGTGCTGTGCCCGCGCAACAACCCCTTCCAGAGCGCAATGTTGCCGAAATCACTTGGCGTTGCACCAGTCTCAGGCATTGCTGGTCGAACGCACCTCTTCCATGCTCGTCAGGCCCGCCAGCACCTTTTCGATGCCGTCTTGCCGAAGTGTGCGCATGCCATCGGCCAAAGCCTGGCGCTGCAACTCCTCCGCCCGGGCGCCGGTCTGCACCAAGCGGCGCAGATCGCGGCTCACCGCCATCAGTTCATGGATGCCCGCGCGGCCTTTGTAACCAGTCTGGTTGCAGTGCGCGCAGCCCGTGTTGGTGTGACGAAGCAGGCGCCCTTCCCTACCGAAACGCGTCAACCAGTCACTTCGGATGACATCGGGCGTGAATCTCGCATCGTCCTTGGGGCAAACGTGCAGGTAATCGGCCAGCAACTCGTCGATCTGCTCTTCGGTGGCCGGTTCGCTCACGCGGCACTGGGTGCACAGGCGGCGCACCAGCCGCTGGGCCAGCACCACCAGCAGTGAATCGGCGAAGTTGAACGGGTCCATGCCCATGTCGAGCAGGCGGGTGACCGTCTCCGGTGCACTGTTCGTGTGCAGGGTGGAGAGCACCAAATGGCCCGTGAGCGAGGCTTCGACGCCCATGCTGGCGGTCTCGCCGTCGCGCATTTCGCCGACCATGATGACGTCGGGGTCGGCCCGCAGGAAGGCGCGCAGCGCCTTGGCGAAGGTCCACTCGATCTTGGGGTTGATCTGCACCTGGCGCAGGCCGGGCTGGGTGATTTCCACCGGGTCTTCGGCCGTCCAGATCTTGCGCTCGGGCACGTTGATGAAGCTCAGCGCCGAGTGCAGCGTGGTGGTCTTGCCGGAGCCGGTCGGGCCCACGCACAGCACCAGGCCGTAGGGGCGCTCCATGGCCTCTTTCAACTTGGCCAGGTTCCAGGGGCTCAGGCCGATCTTGTCCAGCGGCAGCGGCTTGGCCGAGGCCAGGATCCGCATCACCACGTCCTCCATCCCGTTGTTGGTAGGGATGGTGGCCACGCGCAGCTCGATCTTGTACTGCGGCACGAAGCGTGCGAAGTTGATCTTGCCGTCCTGCGGCTTGCGGCGCTCGGAGATGTCCAGATCGCACATGATCTTGATGCGGGCGATCACGGCGCTGCGGTAGTTGTGCGGCAACTCCAGGTAGGGCACCAGGGCGCCGTCCTTGCGGAAGCGGATCTTGATCTTCTCGCGCCCCGGATAGCTCTCGATGTGGATGTCAGATACGCCCTGCTGGTGGGCCTCGACGATCATCGTGTTGATCAGGCGCACCAGCGAGTTGTCGCTCTGCTCGATCGACTTGTCTTCCTCGAGGTTGACGGCATCGATGCCCTCCTTCTCGAGGTTGGCGACCAGGGCGTTGGAGTCTTCCGGGTCGAGGTCCAGCGGCATCGAGGCGCTGTTCGACATCTTGGTGAACATGCCTGTGGACATGTCCGCGCCAATCTTGCCGTAGGCATCCTGCAGGGCCCACTGGATGTGGGCGGGCTGGCCCAGCACGGGCACGATCTTGCACTGAGCGATGAACTCCAGCTCCGACAGGGTCAGGCGGCGGCTGGGATCTTCCACCGCCACGATCAGGCTGGACTCGCGCAGCAGCAGCGGCAAGGCCTCAAGGCGGGAGGCGACGTTGTAAGGCACCTTGCGCAGGGCCTCGGGCTCGATGGGGAACTTCTGCACGTCCACCAGCGGGTAGCCCATCTTGCGGGCCAGGGCCGTGAGCAGATCCTGGCGCGACACCATCTGCAGACGCACCAGCAGTTCACCCAGCGGCACGCTGCGGTCGCGCTTCTGCTCTTCCAGCGCCTCGGACAGCTGCGCCGAGGTGATCAGGCCCAGGGCCGTGAGCGCCTCGCCGATGCGCACCATGGGCATGCGGCTTTGCTGCTCGATGGCCATCAGCAACTGGTCAGGCGAGACCACGTGCTTGGTCAGCAGGATGTCGCCCAGCTTCTGGTTGCGCATCTGCTGCTGCACCTCGACGGCCTGCTCCACCTGCGCCGGCGTGATCGCCTGGCTGGACACCAGCACCTCGCCGATGCGGGGGCCGACCTCGAAACTGCTGTAGGCCTCGCGCGGCACGAACAGGCGGCTGACCGAGCCCTGCCCGTCCATGGGCGGGAACAGGAACAGGCCGAAATCCTTCTCGACATGACCGATGGTGGTGCCTTCCATCTCACCACCGGTCTTGAGGTGCACCACGAAATCGGAAATGGGGCGCTGCTCGAGCATGGTCGCATGCGGGTCCGCATCGTCCGAATGCACGGTGGGCTTGCAGGGGCGCGTGAGGAGCAGTGTGCGGAACTGGCTGAAGCGCAGCGGCATCGTGGTGCGTGCAGGGGGCACCTGCACCTGGGCCAGGTTTTCCTCGGGCTCGAAGAAGACCAGCCGGCCCTTCATCAGCTTGCCGTTGAGTCCCTCGAACTCGCAGGCCTCGTGCTCGCGCTGCGGGGTGGGCGCGGGGTAGGTGGCGAACGGGGGGGTGGGCCAGCGAAACGCGTCACCCGCGTCGTCATCCTCGACCGCCATCGACGTGGCGGACTCGCCTTCCAAAGACAGAGGGGGCAGTTCACCCGGGGCGTCGGGATCGACCGACCAGGACAGCGACGGCAACGAGGGCTCAGACATGGATCTCCTTCAAGCGAGGCCTGCGCAAGCCTCGCATTCACAGATGCCATCCTATGAAAACAATGGCCAGGGAATGCTGCCAAATGCGTGACTTATCACGCGCTTATCGCGGCTGAAGGCGTTCAAATGTCTCTGGGCCGCAATTCCAGAATCAGCGGACTGGGAACACGCCCCTGCTCGTTCGTGGGAAACCGATCAATGCTGTCCACAGCCTTCAGCACAGCCTCGTCCCATTGCGGCGCCCCGCTCGACTGGGTGATCGCTCGGCTCAGTACACGCCCGTCGGCCGTACAGCGCACCTCCACGATCGCCAGGGGATTGCCCGACACCAAGTCAGGCTGGAAGCGGATACGGCTCAACACCAACGAGCGGATCCGCCCGGCGTAGTTGCCGCCACTGGGCCCGGCCGAGCTGAGGGCGGGGCCGCCCAGGTCGGCCATCATGCGGGCCAGGGCGTCCTTGCGCGCCTTCTCGCGTTCAGCCGCGGTGGCGCCCGGCGGCGGGGCAGGTGTCGGTTTGGCCGCGGGCTTGGGCTCGGCCGGTGCCGGCTTGGGCGCGGGCTTGGGTTCCGGCTTGGGCTCGGGCTTCGGCTCCGGTTTGGCGGGCTTGGGCGGCGTCTTGGGCTTGGGCGGATCGTTGATCCACTCCTCCTTGGGCGGCTTGGTCTTGACAGGCTTGGGCGGCTCCTTGCGCACCTGCACCTCGGCCGGA
>CALAKR010000183.1 GCA_937923225.1 uncultured Aquabacterium sp.
GCTCCTGGGCATGGACCCGTGGCTGATCAACCCCATGTACGCCGTCTGCGACGAGGTCAACTTCCAGGAAGACGGCAACAACGAGTGCCTGCAGACCCAGGTCGACGCCCTGCTGGGCAAGATCCGCCGCAAGTACAAGGAATACGGCATCAACGAGAAGCCCTTCGTCATCGTCAAGGCCGACAACGGCACCTACGGCATGGGCATCATGACCGTGCGCGATGCGAAAGACCTGGCCGACCTGAGCCGCCGCACCCGCAACAAGATGTCGGTGGTCAAGGATGGCCAGGAGGTCAGCCGCGTGATCATCCAGGAGGGCGTGCCCACCTACGAGCAGATCAACGAGGCCGTGGCCGAGCCGGTGGTCTACATGATCGACCGTTACGTGGTGGGCGGTTTCTACCGCGTGCACGCCGACCGTGGCATCGACGAAAACCTGAACGCGCCGGGCTCCAGCTTCGTGCCGCTGGCCTTCGCCGAGCCCTCGCACCTGCCCAAACCGGGCGCCAAACCCGGTGCCAGCGTGCCCAACCGCTTCTACATGTACGGGGTAGTCGGCCGCCTGGCCATGCTGGCCGCCAGTTACGAGCTGGAAGCCACCGACCCGAACGCCGAGGTCTACGAGTGATATTCATTTGAGCCTGGTTCACGGCACAATGCGGCTTCCGCTCTGATCCGCAACGAGTTCCCGTGCAACCAAGCTCCAAAGACACGCTGAGCCGCGCTCAGCTGGGCGCGCTCACGCTGGGCGCCATCGGTATCGTCTATGGCGATATCGGCACCAGCCCCCTGTACGCCTTCAAGGAAGCCTTCACCCACGGGCACCTGCCGGTCACGGCCGAGAACATCTACGGCATCCTGTCGCTGATGTTCTGGACGCTGACGATCATCGTCTCGCTCAAGTACGTGACGCTGATCCTGCGGGCCGACAACAACGGCGAGGGCGGCCTGATCGCCATGCTGGCCCTGGCCTCCACCGCCGTGAAGGACAAGCCCGTGCTGCGGCGCGTGCTGCTGGCCATTGGCATTTTCGGCACGGCCATCTTCTTCGGTGACGGGGTGATCACGCCCGCGGTGTCGGTGCTCTCGGCCGTGGAAGGCGTGAAGGTGGCGGCCCCGGGGCTGGAGCGCTTCGTCGTGCCGATCACGCTGGTGGTGCTGACCATCCTGTTCATGGTGCAAAAGCACGGCACGGGCGGCATCGGCAAGTTCTTCGGGCCGATCATGGTCGCGTGGTTCCTGGTGCTGGCGGTGCTGGGCTTCATCCACGTGGTGAAGAACCCGGCCGTGCTGGCCGCGATGAGCCCTCATTACGCGATCAGCTTCATCGTCAACCACCCGATGCTGGCCTTCGTGGCCCTGAGCGCCATCATCCTGTGCGCCACGGGGGTCGAGGCGCTCTACGCCGACATGGGCCACTTCGGCAAGAAGCCGATCCGCATGGCCTGGTTCGCGCTGGCCATGCCCGCGCTGGTGCTGAACTACTTCGGCCAGGGCGCGATGCTGCTGCAGCACCCCGAGAACATCAACAACCCCTTCTTCGAGATGGCGCCGCACTGGGCGCTGTACCCCCTGGTGGTGATGGCCACCTTCGCGGCGGTGATCGCCTCGCAGGCCCTGATCGCGGCGGCCTTTTCGGTCACCAAGCAGATCATCCAGTTGGGCTACCTACCCCGCCTGCGCATCCTGCACACCTCGGTGGTCGAGACGGGCCAGATCTACATCCCCTTCGTGAACTGGGCGCTGTACGCCTGTATCGTGCTGGCGGTGGTGTTCTTCGGCTCGGCCAGCAAGCTGGCGGCGGCCTACGGCATCACGGTCACGATCGACATGCTGATCACCACGGTGCTGACCTTCTTCGTGATCCGCTACGCCTGGAAGATGTCGCTGGCCCTGTGCCTGTTCGCCACGGGCTTCTTCTTCGTGATCGACCTGCTGTTCTTCAGCGCCAACGTGGTCAAGGTGATCGATGGCGGCTGGTTCCCCATCCTGATCGGCGGCGTGATGTTCACCTTGATGATGACCTGGAAGGAAGGCCGCGCGCTGCTCAGCGAACGCCTGCGCACCGACTCCATCGAGCTCGAACCCTTCCTGGACGCGGTGTTCTCCAGCCCGCCCACGCGCGTGCCCGGCACCGCCGTGTTCCTGATCGCCGATGCGGGCACCACGCCCAACGCGCTGCTGCACAACCTCAAGCACAACAAGGTGCTGCACGCGCAGAACCTGTTCGTCACCGTGCGCTCGCACGAGGTGCCCTGGATCGGTTTCGAGAAGCGCGTGGAGCTCAAACCGCTGGGCAAGGACTGCTGGCAGGTGATGCTGCATTTCGGCTTCAAGAACGAGCCCGACGTGCCCGAAGCACTCAAGCTGCTCAAGCAGCGCGGCGTGCAGCTCGACGACATGGAGACCAGCTATTTCCTGTCGCGCGACATCGTCATTCCGACCATCGGCAGCGGCATGGCGCCCTGGCGTGAGAAACTCTTCGCCTCCATGCACCGCAACGCGGCCGGTGTTGCCGACTTCCTGAGCCTGCCCACCAACCGCGTCATCGAGATGGGCTCCAAGGTCGAGATCTGAACCCCTCTCCTAACTCCGAGAACGCTGTCATCCCGCGCCTGATGCGGGCAGCGGCGGATTCATCCTTCGCGGCCTTCGCGGCCGGTTTCGTGGCCACGCTGGTGGGTTTCACCAGCACCATCGCGCTGGTCTTCCACGCGGCGCAATCGCTGGGCGCCACGCCGGCGCAGGCGGCCTCATGGGTGTGGGCGCTGGGCATCGGCATGGGCGTGGGCACCATCGGCCTGTCGCTGTGGACGCGCATCCCCATCCTGATCACCTGGTCCACGCCCGGCGCGGCCGTGATCGCGGCCGCCGCCGGTGGCGCGGGCGGCATCACGATGCCCGAGGCGGTGGGCGCCTTCCTGGTGTGCGGCCTGCTGATGCTGCTGTCGGGCCTGACCGGCTGGTTCGAGAAGCTGATGAACCGCATCCCGGCCACGCTGGCCGCGGCGCTGCTGGCCGGCATCCTGACCAAGTTCGCGCTGATGGCCTTTGCGGGCACCACCGAGCACCCGCTGCTGGTCGTCGTCATGTTCGCGCTGTACCTGCTGGGGCGGCGCTTCTGGCCGCGCTTTGCCGTGCTGGGGGTGCTGGCCGGCGGTGTGGCCGTGGCGGTGGCGCAGGGCCTGCTCAACACGGCGGCGCTCAACGGCGGGCTGACCTCGCCCGTGCTGGTGATGCCGGCCTGGTCCTGGCAGGCGGCGCTGGGCATGGGCGTGCCGCTGTTCATCGTGACCATGGCCTCGCAGGCCGTGCCGGGCGTGGCGGCCATCCGCGTGGCGGGCTACAAGCCGCCCGTGTCGCCCATGATGAGCTGGTCGGGCGTGTTCACGCTGCTGCTGGCGCCCTTCGGCGGCTACACCTTCAACCTGGCGGCCATCACGGCGGCCATCGTCACCAGCCCGCATGCGCACGCCGAGCCGGGCAAGCGCTACACGGCCGCGCTGTGGTCGGGCCTGTTCTACATCGCCATGGGGCTGCTGGGCAGCGCGGTGGCCGGTGTGCTGGCAGCCTTCCCGCATACCCTGGTGATCGGCGTGGCCGGCCTGGCGCTGCTGGGCACCATCGGCGGCGGCCTGGCCACGGCCTTGAGCGGCATCGCGCACCGTGAGGCGGCCCTGATCACCTTCCTGGTGACGCTGTCGGGCATGACGCTGTGGGGCGTGGGCTCGGCCTTCTGGGGCCTGGTCGCCGGCGCGATTGCGCTGTTCGTGGAACACTACAGGGCCCCGTCACCCGATTCTGCCGATTCGCCATGAAACTGCTGTTCGTCGCCGACCCGCTGGCCACCTTCAAGACCTACAAGGACAGCACCTTCGCCATGATGCGCGAGGCCGCCAGACGCGGCCACGAGCTGTGGGCCTGCGAGGCCCGCGAGATGGGCTGGCGGCAGGATTCACCCGTCAGCACGGCCGCCCGCCGCATCCGCCTGACAGGCGATGAGGTGGACTGGTTCGCGGTGGAAGAAGAAGCCCGCATCGCCCTGCGCGACGTGGACGCCGTGGTGATGCGCAAGGACCCGCCCTTCGATACGGAGTACCTGTACGCCACCCACCTGCTCACTCAGGCCGAGCGCGAGGGCGCCCGCGTGTTCAACCGCGCCCAGGCGCTGCGCGAGCACCCCGAGAAGCTGGCGATCCTGGAGTTCCCGCAGTTCATCGCGCCCACGATGGTCAGCTCCGATGTGGAGGCGATCAAGGCCTTCCACGCCGAGCATGGCGACGTGATCCTCAAGCCGCTGGACGGCATGGGCGGCGCCGGCATCTTCCGCGTCAAGGAAGACGCGCTGAACCTGGGCAGCATCCTCGAATCGCTGACCCTGCTGGGCACGCGCACGATCATGGCGCAGCGCTACCTGCCGGCCATCAAGCAGGGCGACAAGCGCGTGCTGCTGATCGGCGGCGAGCCCGTGCCCTACGCGCTGGCCCGCATCCCGCAGGGCACCGAGGTGCGCGGCAACCTGGCGGC
>CALAKR010000184.1 GCA_937923225.1 uncultured Aquabacterium sp.
GGCCATCGACGGATTCTTGGGAGGTGACGGCGTTGCGGGCGGCTTCCCATCGGGGACGCCAGCGAGCCGACCACGACTCCCTTAGGGGATGGAGCAAGCTCATGAATGGAAATACTGCTTATGTGGAGGGATTGTCGGTGCCCGCGCCTCGCACTTGAGTCCGCGTGGACCCTAGGTCCCCCTCAGTGAGGGGGCGAAACGTGCAGGGGTCACACCCTGTGGGAATGCACTTGCAGTTGGCGTACCATGACGCCCCCCGGGTCCTGAAAGCGCCGTTGGCGCTTGTATTTGCCGTCATGAGTGATTCCAAGCCTCTGTCAGATGCCGAACAAGCCCTGCGCGACGCCGCGCTGGACTACCACCGCTCGCCCAACCGGGGCAAGATCGCGGTCACACCTACCAAGCCTCTGACCAACCAGCGCGACCTGTCGCTGGCGTACTCGCCCGGGGTGGCCTACCCCTGCCTGGCCATCGAGCAAGATCCCAATCTGGCGGCGGATTTCACATCGCGGGGCAACCTGGTCGGCGTGATCACCAACGGCACGGCCGTGCTGGGCCTGGGCGACATCGGCCCGCTGGCCTCCAAGCCGGTGATGGAAGGCAAGGGCTGCCTGTTCAAGAAGTTCGCCGGTGTCGACGTGTTCGACATCGAGCTGGCCGAGCGCGACCCCGACAAGCTGGTCGACATCATCGCGGCGCTGGAGCCCACGCTGGGCGGCATCAACCTTGAAGACATCAAGGCCCCCGAGTGTTTTTACATCGAGAAAAAGCTCACCGAGCGCGTCAACATCCCCGTCTTCCATGATGACCAGCACGGCACGGCCATCATTTCCAGCGCCGCCCTGCTGAACGGGCTGGAGCTGGTCGGCAAGAAGATCGACGAGGTGAAGATCGCCGTGTCGGGCGCGGGTGCCGCCGCCATTGCCTGCCTGGACCTGATGGTGGGCCTGGGCGTGAAGCGCGAAAACGTGTTCGTGTGCGATTCGAAGGGCCTGATCCACACCGAGCGCACCGACAAGCTCGATGATTCCAAGCGCCGCTACGCACAGCCCACCAACGGCCGCACGCTGGCCGATGCCGTGAACGGCGCCGATGTGTTCCTGGGCTGCTCGGCCGCGGGCACGCTCACGGCCGAGATGGTCAAGACCATGGGCACGCAGCCCATCATCCTGGCGCTGGCCAACCCCGAGCCCGAGATCCGCCCCGAGCTGGCCAAGGCCGCGCGCCCGGATTGCATCATCGCCACGGGCCGGTCTGACTATCCGAACCAGGTCAACAACGTCCTGTGCTTCCCGTACATCTTCCGTGGCGCGCTCGATTGCGGCGCCACCAAGATCACCGAAGCCATGAAGCTGGCCTGTGTGCGCCAGATCGCCGACCTGGCCAAGGCCGAGACCAGCGATGAAGTGGCCGCCGCCTACCCCGGCCGCGAACTGCGCTTCGGGCCTGACTACCTGATCCCCACGCCGTTTGACTCGCGCCTGATCCTGCGCATCGCGCCGGCCGTGGCCGAAGCGGCCGCCGCCTCCGGCGTGGCCACGCGCCCCATCACCGACCTGGCCGCCTACCGCGAGTCGCTGTCGCGCTTCGTGACCAACACGGGCCTGTTCATGCGCCCGGTGTTCCTGGCCGCCAAGGCCGCGCCCAAGCGCATCGCCTACGCCGAAGGTGAAGACGAGCGCGTGCTGCGCGCCGCCCAGGTGGCCGTGGACGAAGGCATCGCCAAGCCCATCCTGGTGGGCCGCCCCGACGTGATCGCCACGCGCATCGAGCGCGCCGGCCTGCGCCTGCAGCCCGGCGTGAACTGCGAGGTGGTCAACCCCGGCAAGGACGACCGCTTCAAGCAGTACTACGACGCCTACCACGCCCTGCGTGCCCGCGACGGCATCTCGCCCGAACTGGCCAAGGTGGTGGTGCGCCGCTCCAACTCGCTGATCGCCACCCTGATGGTGCACATGGGCGATGCCGACGGCATGATCTGCGGCGTGATCGGCCGCTACGACCTGCACCTGGAGCAGATTCGCGAAGTGATCGGCGTGCGCCCGCAGGCCCACGGCCTGGCTGCCCTGAACGCGCTGATCCTGGACCAGTACTCGCTGTTCATCGCCGACACCTTCGTCAACGAAGACCCGACGGCCGAGCAATTGGCCGACATCGCCGTGATGGCCGTGGAAGAAGTGCAGCGCTTCGGCCTGCCGCCGCGCGTGGCCTTCCTGTCGCACTCGATGTTCGGTTCCAGCACACGCCCCTCGGCCCGCAAGATGCGCCAGGCGCGCGACCTGTTCGTGCAACGCATGCCCCATGTGCCCGCCGATGGCGAGATGCAGGCCGATGCCGCCCTGAGCGAATCGGTGCGCAGCAAGCTGCTGCCCAACTCCACGCTGGA
Organism: uncultured Aquabacterium sp.; assembly: GCA_937923225.1. Taxonomy (GTDB): domain Bacteria; phylum Pseudomonadota; class Gammaproteobacteria; order Burkholderiales; family Burkholderiaceae_C; genus Aquabacterium. The sequence continues at coordinate 2,387 of CALAKR010000184.1, forward strand.
TGGCACGGCCAACATCCTGATCTGCCCGAACCTGGACGCCGCCAACATCCTGTTCAACGTGCTCAAGATGACGGGCAGCCAGGGCGTGACCGTGGGCCCGATCCTGCTGGGCGCCGCCGCGCCGGTGCACATCCTGTCGCCCTCGGCCACGGTGCGCCGCATCGTCAACATGACGGCAGTGGCCGTGGCACACGGCGCGCAGCAAGGCTCGCGCTAAGCCACAGGCCAGCAGACACGGCGACGGGCCGCTAGACTGGCGGCCCATGTCGTCCGCTGTCCGCTCACCGTCCCTGATGCAGGGCTATGTCGCCGCCTTGACCACCGTCGTGATCTGGGCCGGTTTCATCCTCATCTCACGCCTGGGCGGCAAGACCGCCCTCACCGGCTGGGACATCGTCGCGCTGCGGCTGGGCACGGCAGCCCTCTTCCTGCTGCCCTTCTCGCTCAGGCTGCCGCCCGGCACCTGGCGCAACCCGCGCCTGTGGATCCTGGCCTGGGTGGGCGGCATCATCTTCCTGGCCTTCATCTACGCTGGCTTCAAGCTGGCGCCCGCGGCGCATGGCGGCATCCTGCTGCCCGGCATGCAGCCCTTCCTGGTGACAGCCCTGGCGTGGGTGCTGCTGGGCTCCCGCCCTGATCGGCAGCGCCTGTGGGGCCTGCTGCCCATCGCGCTGGGCGTGGCCTGCGTGGCCATCCCCCAGATCACCGGCTCGCATGGCGATGCCAGCACGCTGATGGGTGACGCCCTGATCCTGTGTGCCTCGGTGGCCTGGGCAGCCTACAGCGTGCTGGTCAAGAGGTGGAACTTCGATCCCTGGCTGCTCACGCGCTTCGTGGCGATCGCCTCGGCGCTGGTTTACCTGCCGGTGTACTGGTTCTGGCTGCCCCGCCACCTCGATCAGGTGCCGGTGTCCATGCTGGTGCTGCAGGGCCTGTACCAGGGCCTGGGGCCCACCATCATCGCGATGATCATGTTCCTGCGGGCCGTGCAGATCCTGGGGGCGGAACGCACCGGTGCCCTGGTGGCCCTGGTGCCCGTGCTGGCCGGGCTGGGCGCCGTGCCGCTGCTCGATGAGCCGCTCACGGTCTGGCTGGTAGCGGGCTTAGGGCTGGTGACGCTGGGGGCTTACCTGAGCGCACGCCCGCCCCGGTCAGCAGCGCTCAAACCCGTGCAGATCAGCAAGCCTTGAACACCGCCCCGCGGGCAATGCTTCAAGCGTGGGCGGCGATTTCGCCCACTTCGACGCGGTTGCGGCCGCCGTCCTTGGCGCGGTAGAGCGCCTGGTCGGCAGCCTCGATCAGGGGGGCAGGCATGGTCTCGCCGGTGGGCACCACGCTGACCAGGCCGATGCTGATCGTGACGCGCGCCACGGGGCCGACCGGCATCGACGCCACCCAATCGAGTACCTTGCGCCCCAGTTCCTCCCCGCCTCTGCGGTCAGTCTCGGGCAGGATCAGCAGGAACTCCTCGCCCCCCAGGCGGGCAGCGAAGTCGGACGCCCGGCAGGTCACGGCCATGCGCCGCGCCACCTCGGCCAGCACCTCGTCACCCACGCCATGGCCATGGGTGTCGTTGATCTTCTTGAAGTGGTCGATGCCACCAGCATCAGGGTCAGCGGGGTGCGGTTGCGGCGGTGCCGGGCCAGTTCATGCACCAGGCGCTCGTCGGCCGCGCGCCGGTTGGGCAGCTTGGTCAAAGCATCCTGCCGGGACAGGCTGTCCAGCTCGGCATTGGCGCGCGCCAGTTCCGCATTGCTGGCCCGCAGCGCAGCCGTGCGTTCGTTGACCACGCGCTCCAGATCATCGCGTGAAGCCACAAGGGCCTGCTCGCGCTGCAGCAACTCATTCGTCATGTGGTCTACCGCGGCCGACACCTGCACCAGCTCGGCCACGCTGCCATGGCGGCCCATGCTCACACCGCGCTCACCACCCGCGATGCGGTCCGCCGCCTTGGCCATCTCCACCAGCGGGCGGTTGAGCCGTCCGGCCAGCCACCACACCATCAGCACACCGAGAACACCGGCCAGCATACCCCCCAGGATCACCATGCGCTGCACCTTGACGGCCAGCTTGAGCGCCACCTCCGGTGGCTGCCGCACCACCACTGTCCAGCCCAGGTCGGTCAAGGCATTGCGCGCCGGCACCCGCGACATGGCCGTGAGGTAGTCCAGGCCGCCGGGCCAAGCCACCACGGCGGAGGTCTGTGTCAGGCCGCCGGGCAGGCTCAGGGAGTTGTTGCTGGCAGCCCGCCCCTTGGGCTGGTGAATGATGAGCCCATCCTTGTCGAGGATGAACACTTCCAGTTCGTTCTCCCGGGCGCCACGGGGCATGAGCGAATCGATGACGTCCTGGGCCCAGCGCCAGCTGCCATGCACGCCGAGCACGCCCACCAGCTTGCCATCGCCGTCGATCAATGGGGCGGAGAAATCGATGAAGCGCCAGGGCTCGTTGTCCACCTGCGCCGGCAGCAGCTTCTCGAGCAGCTTGGCCGGATGCACATCCCCGGCTGCCGGGCCTTTCAAGGCCGCCTGGAACCAGGGGCGGGCCGAGACGTCCTTGCCTTCGAGCAGGCCGCCCGCGGACACCTTGACGATGCCCTTGGCATCGGTCACACCCAGCCAGGCGAACTGCGGCCGGGTTTCTTGCATTTTTTCCAGAACGGGTCGCCAGCTTCGGCTGTCGATGGCGTGCTGCGCGCCCGGCGTGAGCGCCGCCGACGAGGCCAGCAGGTCCACCTCGCGCATACGCTCGTAAAGGCCCTCGGCCAGCATCACGGCGGTGGCAGACGACTGCGCGCGCAGCTGCTGCCCCTGGTCCCGCACGGCCTGCCGCGCGATGAACTGGTGAACGACCAGTGCCAGTGCGGCCGTCAAGCCCAGCAGCAATCCTCCAAACACCAGAACGGCCTGGGCACGGAAACTGGACATCGCGGCAAAGCGGCTGGAGAGCAGTGGCAACAACTTCACCTGCTGCATTTCGGCAGGAGGGCTGCCTTCTTTAGCCCCCTGGTTACCCTGCAAAAGCCTCCCGTGTCACGGAGCCTGAAGCAGGTCGTC
>CALAKR010000185.1 GCA_937923225.1 uncultured Aquabacterium sp.
CCCACGGCAACGTGGCGCCGGTTTTTTCATGCCTGCATCGTGCAGGCGCCGTGTGCAGACCTGGCGCTCCGCTCAGGCCGGCAGCTTGAACACAGAGACCACACGGGCCAGGGTATCGGCCTGGTCCTTCAGGCTCTCGGCGGCGGCGGCCGATTGCTCCACCAAGGCGGCGTTCTGCTGGGTCATGTTGTCAAGCTGGCTCACGGCCGAGTTGACCTGGCCGATGCCGCTGGACTGCTCGGACGAGGCCGTGGTGATCTCGCCGATGATGCCGGCCACGCGCTGCACGGAGTCGACGATGGTCTGCATGGAGGCACCCGCGTCCTTGACCAGGCTGGAGCCGGTGTCGACCTTGTCCACCGATGCCCCGATGAGCGTCTTGATCTCGCGCGCAGCCTCGGCCACGCGCTGGGCCAGGGCGCGCACTTCAGCAGCCACCACGGCGAAGCCCCTGCCCTGCTCGCCGGCACGGGCGGCTTCCACGGCCGCATTGAGCGCCAGGATGTTGGTCTGGAAGGCGATGCTGTCAATGACGCCGATGATGTCGACCACCTTGCGCGAGCTCTCGCTGATCTCGTCCATGGTGCTCATGACCTGGGTGACCACCGTTCCGCCCTGGGTGGCGGCGGATGCAGCGCCAGCAGCCAGTTGATTGGCGGTGCGCGCGGCATCGGCCGTGTGCTGGATGGCGCCGGAGATCTGCTCCATCGACGAGGCCGTCTGCTCCAGGCTGGAGGCCGCCTGCTCGGTGCGGCCGGACAGATCCTGGCTGCCGGCAGCCACTTCGCTGCTGGCTGTCTTGATCGAATCGGTGGCGGCACGCACGTCGCTCACGATGTTGCGCAGGGAGCGCTGCATGCTGTCCAGGCCGTGGAGCACGTCGGCCACTTCATCGCGGCCGTCGGCATTGAGGTTGCGCGACAGATCACCCGCCGCGATGGCCTGGGTGGCAGCGGCAGCGCGGCGCAGCGGCACGGTCACCGAGCGGGAGATCAGCCAGGCGCACAGGCCACCGGCCAGCAGACACAGCACGGCCAGGAACACGAGCAGCATCTGCGCGTGACCCACGGTGGTCTGGGTGTCGGCAGTGTGGCGGTCAGCCAGCTCGCGCTGGTGCACCTGGTAATCATGGATGGCGGCGATGTAGCGAGTGGCCGCCGGCATCAGCTGGCTGCTCAGGGCTTCCTTGGCGCCCGGGTCGTCCAGCTCCAGCAACTGGAAGATGGCGTCGCGCGAGGTGATGTAGGTCTTGCGCCGCGCGGCGATCTCCTCGAACTTGGCCTTCTCGTCGCCGGGCTCTGCCGTGGATTCCAGCCCTTTCTGGATGGTGGTGATCTCGGCGGAGGTCGCCTTCATGAGGGGGGCGAAATGCTTCTCAACATCGTCGTTGCCACCAGATTCGGCAATGGCCAGGGTGCGGTTGACGTTCAGCTGCGTGAGGCCTTCCCAGCGCAAGGCTTCGCGGGCGCGCTCTTGGGCGTGCCCATTGGCCTGGATGTTGCCCAGGGTGTGCCCCAGGCGCTCCCAGCCGATCGCGGCGATCAGGGCCGCCAGAACAAGCACCGCACTGAAGCCTACCCCCAGTCGAGCACCCAGCTTGAGCTGATTGAGTTTCATGGACAAGGTCACCTCGGTAATGTTGTTGTTCGCGGGTCGACCTGTCTGCAACGATGCCAGGGCGCCCCGCGTTCCTGACTCACCACGCTATCGGCACTTTGGCCGGAAACCGTAGGATTTCCGGTGCAGCAGGTGCCGGGCGTTGATCTGCGTCAGCGGGCTGGGCATGGTGGGCCGGCGAAGGGCCGCGCTGGCATACTGCCCCCAGAACACCTCAACACCCGCATCTTGCAGACGCCGCGCCCGATGTCCACCCTCACCGCCATCCACCCTCGCCAGGCCCTGTTCGGGGCTGAAGCGCCCGCCGCCGTGCTGCCGGTGTGCGACCACTACGCCGGGGTGGAAGCGCGCATGCGCAAGAGCCTGGCCCTGCAGGCCGACCTGGGAGGCAAAGCCGGCCACGCCGTGTTCGACGTGACCTTGGACCTGGAAGATGGCGCCCCCGTGGGCGGCGAGCACGAACAGGCCCTGCTGGTGGCCGAGCTGGTCAACAGCGCCGCCAATGCCTTCGACCGGGTCGGCGTGCGCGTGCATGACCCGCGCCATGACCGCTTCGAGGACGAGGTGGACACGCTGATCAAGCTGGCCGGGCAGCGCCTGGCCTACGTGATGGTGCCCAAGCTGGGCGATGCGCAAGAGGCAGCCCGCGCCATCGACACCATCAAGGCCGCCCGGCTGCGGCATGGCGTAGGGCGCGTGGTGCCCGTGCACGGCCTGATCGAAACGCACAAGGCCCTGCAGCAGGTGGCCGAGATCGCCGCCCTGCCCGGCCTGGAATCGCTGTCATTCGGGCTGATGGATTTCGTCTCGGAGCACCGGGGCGCCATCAGCGCGGCCGCCATGGGCGTGCACGGCCAGTTCAGCCACCCGCTGGTGCTGCGCGCCAAGCTGGAGATCGCCGCAGCCTGCCATGCCGCGCGGATCACGCCTTCGCACTGCGTGGTCACCGAGTTCAAGGACGCCCACGCGCTGGCCAAGGCCGCAGAGAAGGCCTGCCGTGAACTGGGCT
>CALAKR010000186.1 GCA_937923225.1 uncultured Aquabacterium sp.
GGGCGAGGCCTACAGCATCGCTGATGCCTACCTGTTCACCCTGGCCGGCTGGCTGGAGAGTGATGGCGTCGATCCCGCACGCTTTCCGAAGGTGCTGGCGCACCGCCAGCGCATGGCGCAGCGCCCCGCCGTGCAGCGGGCCCTGGCGCGCGTGCAGCAAGGCTGAGCCGGGCATGAAAAAGCCCGCGCGGCGCATCCGTCGATGCGGCGGCGGGCTGTGTGCGATCCAGCGGCACGCGGCTCAGCGAGCCGGCGCGCCGACAGGGGGATCACTTCTTCTTGGCAGCGGCCTTCTTGGCCGGCTTGGCGGCGGGCTTGGCAGCCTTCACCACGGGCTTGGCAGCCTTGGCGGGCTTAGCAGCCTTGGCCGGCTTGGCGGCAGGCGCCTTGGCAGCCTTGCGGGCAGCGGCCTTGGCATCCACGGCGGCCTTGAAGGTGGCGCCAGGGGTGAACTTGGGCAGCTTGGCAGCGGCGATCTTGATCTTGGCGCCGGTGCTGGGGTTCACGCCGTTGCGGGCAGCGCGGGCGTGCAGCTTGAAGGAACCGAAGCCGGGGATGGTCACGGCGTCGCCCTTCTTGACTTGGGCAACGATGGTGTCCAGCAGCGTTTCCAGGACGCGGCCAGCTTCAGCCTTGGACAGGGAGTGCTTCTCAGCCAGGCGTTCGATGAGATCGGTCTTGTTCATGAAGAATAAGGATGGTTGATGGAGGGGACCCGCCGGGCGGGTCACGATGTCCTGAAGACAGGGCGCCCTATTGTGAGGGCAGATTGGGTCGATTCGGCGGGCGCTGTGGCCTGATGTGCGCGTGAAGCGCCCGATTCATGGGCCTTTCGGGGCCATGCGTTGCGTGGAAGCCCTGTTCAACGGCCAAACAAGCCCTTGATGACACTGCCAACGCCCTCCGCGATGCCGGACAGGCTCACACCCAAAGCCTCGGCCAGGCCGGCAGCCGTGCGCATGGCCAGCTGCTCGTTGAGCGAGAAGGCCGGATCATCCAGGCGGCCTTCGAGCGTGAAGCTCAGATCGATGCGGCCCTTCTCGCTCATCGCAGCCAGCACGGCGCGCCGGGGCACACCGGCGATGTTGCCCAGCACGCCCTGGCCACTGCCCAACTCCAGATTGATCAAGGTCATGCGGCCTGGCGCCTTCAGGCGCTGGTCCTTCACGGTGGCATCCAGCTGCATGTCCAGCGTGCCGCGCTTGACCCCGCCCTCGTTGAGCTTGAGCAGATAGGGCTGCAGCGCGACCAGATCGACACCTTCGAGCCGAGTGCTCACCTGCGCATCGCGCGTGGCGGGCGTGACATCGCCCTTGATGGCGATGAGCCCGTTGCGATGCGGGCCGCGCAGGCGCGCCTGCAGATCGATGTTCACCGGGGTGGTGAGCGCGGGCAGCACCACGGGGCCGATGTCGGCATGGACCTGGTCGAGCAGCAGCTTGTGGGGCTGGCGGCGCACGGAGGCGTCGTAGAAGGCCACCTGCACGCCACGCAGCTGGATCGTCTCGATGTGGATGTCGGGCAGGCTGGTGTCGACGGGTGTCAGGCCTGAAACGGCAGAGGCGGCCGAGGATGCGGCACTGGCGGTGGGTGCGGCCACGGCCGAACCGAGCCAGCCGCGAGTGGCCGTGCTGGCGCTGGCATCGGGCGCGGCTTTGTCACGGTGCTCCAGCCATGCGGGCAGCACGCGCAGCTGACCTTGCCGCGTGCGCAGTACGGACACATGGGCATCCTCGATGGTGACGCTGCGCACACGCCACTGACCGCGCAGCAGGCTGCGCAGATCCGGCACGGCCTGCACGCTTGTGGCGCGCAACTCGTCCTCATCAGGCCATCCTGGGCTGGAGGCGCGCACGCGCAGATCGCGCAGTTCCACCGCGCGCCAGCCCAGGTCCATCGTGCCCACGCCGGCATGGGGGCCCAGGGCCTGCAGGATGCCGGCCTGCAGCCGGTGCAGGGCCAACTGGTAGCCGCCCAGGGCGATCAGCAACAGGGCCACCGGCACGCCGATGGCCCAACGAATCCAGCGCGGGAGCCGGCTCATTCAGACGATGCCTGACCGTTACCGGGCGGCCAGCTGATCAACAGGCGCAAGGGCTTGTCCTTCTCGATCTGCACGGGCTTTTGCTGGCTCTGTCCCGCCAGGGTGGCGTGCACGGTGTATTGGCCGGGCGCGAGCTTGACCAATAGGAAGGGGCCTTCCGATCGCGCCTTGAGCACCTGCTGGCCGGTCGCGTCGCGGATCTGCACGTCCACATCGGCGGCGAACTGGGCCCGGCCTTGCGGGGCACGCACAGCGAACTCCAGCGCCAGGGGCCAGTGGCGCGACTCGGCCTTGATCACCTGCGATTCGTCCTGGCCGACGCCACCGGTGAGGTACTGCGTCTGGCCGCTGGTGCGAACGGCCGGCAACTGCGCTGCGGAGGCCGGTGTGGATGCGGGGTCGGCAGGTTCTGCGGCTGCGGCCTTGGGCGGCTCTGCGGCAGGGGCGGGCACCTGCGTCTGTGCTTGCGCCAAGCTGCTGCCCAAGCCGCTGAGGGCCAAAGCGGTGGTCAGCGCCGCGCGGCGCCAGGTGATGATGTATTCGACAGTACGCTTGTTCATGGCAGGTCTCCTTCTCCCATCAGCGGGGTCGAAGACATCATGGATGATGACATGCGCCAGCGCAGGGCCTGCCTCCGCAAGCCCCTGGCGTGGCCAGGGGCCGTGCTCGTTGCGGCTGTAACGAGCTGTGCGGCCCCATGGGCGATGAGGCTCAACCCAGGCGCACGGGCACGAAGATCTTCTGCCCATCGCGCTGGATCAGCAACGCCACCGACTTGCCGGACTTGTCGATCAGCCCGCGGACCTGGTCTACCGACTTCACCGGTGTGCCATTGATGGCCACGAGCACATCGCCCGGGTGCAGCCCCGCCAGCTCGGCCGGGCCGTCGGTGTCTTCGATCATCAGGCCGGCATCCACGCCTGCATCGCGCCGCTCCTGCGGTTGCAGCGGGCGCAGGGCCAGGCCCAGACGGCCCTGCTCGGCACTTGTGTCGGCCGAGGCCAGCTTGGCGGCCTTGTCGCTGGCATCGCCCAGACGTGCGCTCAGTTCCTGCTGCTTGCCATCACGCCACACTTCCAGCGTGATCTTGTCGCCTGGGGTGGATTGGCCCACCAGCGCGGGCAGATCGCCCGAGGCCACGATGGCCTGGCCATTGACCTTGCGGATCACGTCGCCCACCTTCAGGCCGGCCTGATCAGCGGGGCCGCCCTTCTCGATGCTGGACACCAGGGCGCCTTCGGGCTTGTCGAGCTTGAAGGAATCGGCGAAGGCCTGATTCACTTCCTGGATGACCACGCCCAGGCGCGCATGGCTGGCCTTGCCGCTCTTGAGGATCTGGTCGCGCACCTTGGTGGCCACCTCGATGGGGATGGCGAAGGACACGCCCTGGTAGCCGCCCGTGCGGCTGTAGATCTGCGAGTTGATGCCGACCACCTCGCCGCGGGCATTGAACAGCGGCCCGCCCGAGTTGCCGGGGTTCACGGCCACGTCGGTCTGGATGAAGGGCACGAAGCTGTCGTCAGGCAAGGAGCGGCCCTTGGCGCTGACCACACCCGCCGTCACGGTGTTCTCGAAGCCGAAGGGCGCGCCGATGGCCAGCACCCATTCGCCCACCTTCAGGTCACGCGTGTTGCCCAGGGGCAGGTAGGGCAGGTCCTTGGCGTCGATCTTGATCACGGCCACGTCGGTCTTGGGGTCGGTGCCGACCACCTTGGCCTTGTACTCGCGGCGGTCGGGCAGCTTGACGGTCACGTCCTTGGCGTCCTGCACCACGTGGGCATTGGTCAGGATCACGCCGTCGCTGCTGACGATGAAGCCCGAGCCCTGGCCGCGCACGGTCTGATCGCGCGGGCCCTGCTGCTGCGGGATGCCGCCGAAGCGTTTGAAGAACTGGAACACAGGGTCGTCCGGGTCCATGCCGGGGAAGGGCGAACCGTTGCCCGAGGTCTTGACGGTGCCGGTGACGCTGATGTTGACCACGCCCGGGCCGCGCTGCTCGGTGATGCGGGAGAAATCAGGCAGGGTGACGGTGGCGGGTGTGGCCGCGTTGCCGGAGGACGGCGCCGTGTTCAGCGGGGCGGCCGTGCCGTTGGGGCCGGTGGCGCTGGCGTTGGCCACGGTCTGGGCCCGCTCCTGCAGCAGGGCGTGCGAGGTGATGGCGCCGGCGCCGGCCGCGCCGACCAGGGCTGCGGCGGCCAGTGCGATGATGGATTTCTTGCGCGAGGTGAAGACGTCGGTGGGCATGAAGGCTCCTGTGACCATGAGGCATGCGGTGCATGCGATGGCCTCACTGTGCGCAGCCTGCCTTAGCCCTTCCTTAAGGCCAGGGCCTGTTGACGCTAAGCCTGTGTGTGTTCGGGCAGGCGCAGGCTGGCGCGCAGGCCGCCCCGCGAGGGCGACGTTGCGAGGGTGAGCGTGGTGCCATGCAGTTCGGCCACGGCCTTGACGATGGCCAGGCCCAGCCCGCTGCCCGTGCTGGGCGTGCCGGGCACGCGGTAGAAGCGGTCGAGCACGCGGGCCTGGTCGGCCTCGGGGATGCCGGGGCCGCTGTCGTCCACGCTGAACACCACGCCCTGGCCGTCGCGGCGCACGGCCACGTCCACCGAGCCGCCCTCGGGGGTGTACTTCACGGCGTTGTCCAGCAGGTTGCGCACCAGGATGCGCAGCGCCTCTCGGTGGCCCCACACGGCCACCTCGTCGGCCTGCACCAGGCCGAGGTCGATGCCCTTTGCTTGTGCCGCGGGCACGGCCTCGGCCAGCTCCAGCCGCGCGATGTCGGCCAGTGACAAGGCCTCGGCCTTGGCGCCATGCGCATCGATGGCCTGCTGGCGCGCCAGAATCAGCAACTGGTCGACCAGGCGGGTGGCGCGGTCGATGCCGCCCAGCAGGCGGGTGATTGCCAAGGTGCGCGCTTCGTCGTCGGGCGCGCGTTGCAGGCCCTGGGCCTGCAGCTTGAGTGCGGCCAGGGGTGAGCGCAGTTCATGCGCGGCATCGGCCACGAAGCTCTTCTGCGCGTCGAAGGCGCGGCGCACGCGGCCGAAGAGCAGGTTGGTCTCGCGCACCAGGGGCTGGATCTCTTCGGGCACGCTGACCTCTTCCAGTTCGGTGAGCTCATCGGGCTGGCGCAGCGCCACCTGGCGGCGCAGACGGGCCACGGGGGCGAGCGAGGCGCCCACGGCCCACCACACGATCAGCAGCAGCGCCGGTCCGATGATGGCGATGGGCAGCACTGCGCGCAGGGCCAGGTTGCCGGCCATGCGGCGGCGCACGGCCAGGTCTTGCGCGATCTGGATCACGTGCGTGCGCGAGGCCAGTGAAAACACACGGTAGGAAGCACCTTCGGCGCGCATGGTGGCGAAGCCCAGCACCACGCGGGTGGGCAGGGGCACGCGCAGGTTGGATCGGAACACCAGCAGGCCGCTGGTGGTCCACACCTGCACGGCGAACTCCTCGCCGGGGCGTGCCTCACCAGGGCCGTCGAGGGGGCTGGTGACGGTCACCGGCAGGCCCGAGCGCAGCGACATGGCCATCTGCTGCATGTGGTAGTCGAAGATCTGGTCGGCCTCGGACAGGGCCGAGCGGTAGGCCAGGCCGCCCTGCACCAGGGCCGCGAGCGTGATGGCCGCGATCAGCAGCCACAGCAGCCTGGCGCGCAGCGAATGGATGCCGGGCAGGGGGATCATGTGCCGCGGCTTTCCTGGCTGTGCTTGGGCACGCAGTAGCCCAGGCCACGCACGGTCTGGATCAGCTCGGCGCCCAGTTTCTTGCGCAGGCCATGGATGTAGACCTCGACGGCGTTGCTGCTGATCTCGTCCTTCCAGCCGTAGAGCTTGTCTTCGAGCTGGCTGCGTGAGAGCACCCGGCCCGGCCGGGCGATCAGGGGTTCGAGCACGGACCACTCGCGCGCCGAGAGCTGCACGGGCTGGCCGTTCACGCTGGCTTCGCGGGTGCTGGGGTTCAGGCTCACGCCCTGGTGTTCGTACACGGGCTCGGCGCGGCCGTCGGCACGGCGCAGCAGGGCACGGATGCGGGCCAGTACCTCGTCGAGGTCATAGGGCTTGGGCACGTAGTCGTCGGCCCCGGCGTCCAGGCCGGCGATGCGATCGGGCACGGCATCACGCGCGGTGGCCACGAGCACGGGGGTGCGGTCCTTGCGGGCACGTAGGGCGCGCAGCACGTCCAGGCCATCGCGGCGGGGCAGGCCCAGGTCCAGCAGGACCAGGTCGTAGGCCTGCGTGCGCAGGGCGGTGTCGGCCATCTCGCCATCGCGCACCCAGTCGACCGCGTAGTGCTCGGCGCGCAGCAGGTCGAGCACGGCTTCGCCGATCATGGTGTCGTCTTCGACGAGCAGCAGGCGCATGGGCGTGGTGTTCTGTTGATCGGGGTGGGCGTGGCCAGCCGCTGAGCTTAGCGCAGCACCGCCACTTTGCCCACAGGGTGGGATCGGCTCACTGTGCCGGTGCTGGCTTAGCCCTGGCTTAACGGTTGTGTTGGCTGCTGTCTTGGTGGTTGGCTGGCAGGCACACCGCGCAACACTTCGGCCATGCGCTGGTGCAGCAGGGCGGGGGACACGGGCTTGTGCAGCAGGGTCACGCTGCTGTCGATGGCCTCGCGCAGGCGTTCGGGGGCGGTGTCGCCGGTCACCAGCAGGGCAGGCAGGGTCCGGCCCAGGGCGGTGCGCAACAGGTCGATGGCTTCAGCCCCGGTGCGCTGGCCGCGCAGGCGGTAGTCGCTGATCACCAGATCGGGTGCCTGGGCGTGGGCCAGGTCCAGGGCCTGCTCGATGGACTCGGCCACATCGCAGCGGCACCCCCAGCTGGTCAGGGTCTGGCGCATGCCGTCGCGCACGGCTTCGTCATCGTCGATGACCAGCACATGGCGGCCAGCCAGCAGCGCCGGGTGCGCGTTGTTGAGGGACGAGGCCTCATCCCAGATGGGCCAGATGGCCGGAGCTTGAGAGGCATCGGCCTGCGGCAGCGTGAGGCGGAACACGCTGCCACGGCCGGGCTGCGATGCCAGCGTCAAGGTCTGTCCCATCGCGCGTGCCAAGCCCTGGGCAATGGCCAGGCCCAGGCCCAGCCCCTTGCGCCGGTCGCGCTCGGCATTGCCCAGCTGGTGGAACTCCTGGAAGATGGCCTGGTGCTGCGAGGCCGGGATGCCGATGCCGGTGTCCCACACCTCGACCACCCACTGCCCGCCCTGGCGACGGCAGCCCAGCAGCACGCCGCCCTGCTCGGTGTAGCGGATGGCGTTGGACACCAGGTTGCGCAGTACCAAGGCGACCAGCGCGGGATCGGCGCACACCACGGCAGGCGTCTCGCGGGTGCGGTAGACCAGGCCTTTGGCATCGGCCTGCGGTGCCAGTTCGGATTCGATCTTGTGCAGCAGGGGCTGTAGGGCGAACAGGCGCCGCTGGGGTTCGATGACACCAGCCTCGATGCGGGAGAAATCCAGCAGCGTGTCCAGCATCTCGGCCGAGGCCTGCCAAGTGGCACGCGCGTTGTCCAGCGCCTCGGCCTGCGGCCGTGCCAGGGGTGCCGTGCCGCTGCCAAGCACCTCCAGGAACAGGCCCTGGGCATGAATGGGTTGGCGCAGATCGTGGCTGGCCGCGGCCAGGAAGCGCGACTTGGCCACATTGGCCTGCTCGGCCGCCTGGCGCTGGGCCTGGGCATTGGCCATTTCCTGCCGCAGGCGCTCGATCAGTTCGATGTTCTCGAAGCGCAGGGTGATGGCCTGGCGTGCAGCCTGGGCGCTGTTGCGCGACTGGCCCAGCAGCGAGACCGTGTAGAGCACGCCGGCCACGCCCAGGGCGTCGTAGGCCGGATCGCCCAGCGTCCACAGTTTGGTGGCCAGCCCCGTCAGCAGGCAGACCACGAAGGCGACGAAGGCCGGAAACACCGGCGACAGCGATGACATCGAGCTGCCCGCGATGCCGCCGATCACGGCCACGACCAGGATGCTGCCGGCCAGGGTGCTGCTGCTCAAGGTCACCCAGGCCAGGGCGCCCCACAAGGCGCCATCCACGGCATTGAGCGCGATCAGCCACCAGGTGTTGCGGTGGGCGCGCTCGAGCGGCACACCCTTGCGCAACTGCTGTCGGCCCACCCAGGCGCTGAACAGTTTCCAGCCGATGGTGGCCGCGCCCCACAGGCGCAGGGGCCACGGGTTGTGCGCATCGGCCAGGGTCCACACCAGCAGCAGCACCAGCAGCACACCGGGGATCACGGAGCTGATGATGTGTTGGTGCAGCAGGCGCTGCAGCTCGACCAGCAGGCGCGGGTTGGCCTGTGCGGGCCACGCCAGGCGCGTGAAGGGCATCAGGCGATCAGGCCGCGCCGGCGGGCCTCGAAGGCGGCCTGCGAGCGGCTGGCCGCGTTCAAGGCCACCAGCAATGACTGCACGTAGCCGCGCACGGTGTTCTCCGACAGGTTCAGGCGCCGCGCGATCAGCTTGTTGGACAGCCCCTGGCAGACCAGGTCGAGCACTTCGCACTGGCGTGCAGTGAGGCGCAGCTCATCGGCGGCCACGGCGACATCCTGGGCCTGCGGGGGGGTGCTGGGGGCCTCGCCCCGCAGCAGTTGCTGGATCACGCCCAGGATGTGCTCGGCGCCATCGGCCTTGGAGGCGAAGGCGCGGGCCCCGCGGTCCAGCGCGGAGCGCACCGTGCTGCCGGAGGTGTCGGACGACAGGATCAGCACCGGCACCTCGGCCCACCGGCGCAGCACCAGCGCCATGCCATCGAGCCCGTTGACGCCCTGCAGCTGGATGTCCAGCAGCACGATGTCGGGGGGCGGCATGTCCGCGCGCATGGCTTCTTCCAGGGAAGAGGCTTCGTTGAACTCGGCCTCGCCCAGGCCATTGGCCAGCACCATGCGCAGCCCGGTGCGGAACAGGGTGTGGTCGTCGATCAGGAGCAGGCGCGGTGGCGACATGGCAGGATGTGGGCGTTGTGCGGACGGGGCATCCTGCAGGCCCGTGCTGTCCAGCGAAGTGGTGGATTCTGGCATGGTGCCCCATGGCGAGTCATGCCCCGGGATGCAAGGCGCCGTAAAGCCCCGACGCACCCGCGAATTGTTGCACTGCAGCACAATGTGGCGCCAGGCCCTTGCCATTCACCTTTGCCCCTTGTGCCCATGTCGTCCGCTTCCGCCCTGCCCCCGTCGCCCGATGCCTCGTCCACCTCTGCCAGGGCTGTGTCGCAGGAAGGGGCCTTCGGCCCGGCCGTGCTGGCGCTGGGCGTTGGCGGCTTTGCCATCGGCACGGGCGAATTCGTCATCATGGGGCTGCTGCCCGAGGTGGCGCGCGACCTGAGCGTCACCATCCCGCAGGCCGGCCACGTGATCAGTGCGTATGCGCTGGGCGTGGTGATCGGGGCGCCCCTGCTGGCGGTGCTGGCCGCGCACTGGGCGCGCCGCCGGCTGCTGGTCGCCCTGATGGCCTTGTTCGCCATCGGCAACCTGGCCAGTGCGATGTCGCCTGACTACGTGTCGATGAACGTGCTCCGGTTTGCGGCCGGCCTGCCGCATGGCACCTACTTTGGCGTGGCCGCGCTGGTGGCCGCCTCGCTGGCCCCGCCCGCGCGGCGTGCGAGCGCGGTGGGGCTGGTGATGCTGGGCTTGACCAGCGCCACGCTGGTGGGGGTGCCGATCGCCACCTGGCTGGGCCAGCACCTGGGCTGGCGCGCCGCCTTCGTGATGGTGGGCCTGATCGCGGCCTTGACCTGCGTGCTGGTGCAGCGCTATGTGCCGGATCTGCCCGCGCCCCAGGGCGCCAGCCCCTCGCGCGAACTCGGCGCGCTCACGCGCCCGCAGGTGTGGCTCACCTTGGGCATCGGCGCCATCGGTTTTGGCGGCATGTTCTCGGTGTTCAGCTACATCAAGCCCATCCTCACCGAGGTGACGGGCCTGTCCGTGAACACGGTGCCCATGGTGCTCAGCCTGTTCGGCCTGGGCATGGTGGCGGGCAACCTGGTCGGCTCGCGCCTGGCCGACAAATCCCTCACGCGAACCATCGCGGGCCTGCTGGTGTGGAACGCGCTGGTGTTGGTGGGGGTGGCGTTCACGGCGCCTTACGCGGTGGCCATCTCGGTCAACGTCTTCCTGGTGGGCACATTGGTGGCCATCGCCCCGGCGCTGCAGATCCGGCTGATGGACGTGGCCGGCGATGCGCAGACGCTGGCGGCCGCACTCAACCACTCCGCCTTCAACCTGGCCAATGCGCTGGGGGCCTGGCTGGGCGGCGTGGCCATCGCGGCCGGGCTGGGCTGGACATCGACCGGTTGGGTCGGGCTGGCGCTGGCTCTGGGGGGCATGGCGGTGTTCGGCCTGTCGGTTTGGCAGGACCGGCGCACGCTCTGGCGTCGGGCCTGAGCATCAGGGATCTGCCCAGGTTGGCTGCCGAGCTTCTTGATATTGTCGACAAAGTAGAAAGCGCGGCCTCACACGCTCCATAGGCTCATCTAGCGGCTCTTTAGTGGCCTGATCGCGCCTCAAATGATCACTATATAAGGGCATAGAACCCAGAAACGCGCGTCGCCGCCAAAGATTGCGCACCAGAGGTGTGCAATACCTGCTTCTGACAGTGTTCACAACATTGTATACAATGTGGCACGCTTCCTGCTGGCATCCCGGACATCACCCACAGCCTTGTGCTTTTTCTGGAGATGTCCGTGATGCTTGCCCAAACTGCGTTGCACCGCCGCGCACTGATCGCTGCCGCCCTTGCCTGCTCTTTGCTGCCCGCCGCCCATGCGGCCGAGCCCATCAAGATCGGCCTGGTCACGGCCCTGTCGGGCCAGTCGGCCCTGGCCGGTGAGGCCATCACCCGTGGCCTGACGCTGGCCATCGAAGAGGTCAACGCCAAGGGCGGTTTGCTGGGCGGCCGCAAGCTCGAACTGGTGCGCCGTGACGACGAAGGCAGCCCGCCCAAGGGCGTGATGGCCGCGCGGGAGCTCATCTACAAGGAGAAGGTCACCGTGCTGTTCGGCGGCCTGGACACGCCCGTGTCGGTCGCCATCGTGCAGATGGCCAATCAGGAGAAGGTGCCCTTCATGGGCCCGTGGGCCGCAGGCACGCCGATCACCAAGAACGGCGGCAACCCCAACTTCGCCTTCCGTGTCTCGGCTGTGGACGAGATCGTGGACCGCGGCATGCTGGCCTATGCGCAGAAGAACTTCAAGTCGGTCAAGCCGGGCATGATCCTGGTGAACAACCCCTGGGGCGAATCCAATGAGCGGGGCCTGACGGCGGCGCTCAACGCCAAGGGCATGAAGGCCGCCGGCATCGAGAAGTTCGAGGCCAACGATGTGGACGTGGTGCCGCAGCTCACGCGCCTGAAGGCAGCGGGCGCCGACACCCTGTTCCTGGTGGGCAACGTGGGCCCGTCGGCGCAGGTGGTGAAGTCGCTGGACCGCATGGGCTGGAAGGTGCCGGTGGTCTCGCACTGGGGCCCGGCCGGTGGCCGCTTCACCGAGCTGGCCGGCCCGAACGCCAAGAACGTGCACTTCGTGCAGACCTACAGCTTCTTCGGCAAGCAGTCGCCCGTGGGCGAGAAGGTGATCGCCTCGCTCAAGGCCAAGTACCCCGCCATCAAGGATGTGGGTGACATCACCCCGGCCGTGGGCGTGGCCAATGCGTACGACGCGCTGCACCTGGCGGCTCAAGCCATCACCAAGGCCGGCAGCACCGAGGGCGATGCCGTGCGCCAGGGCTTCTACAAGATCGACCGCTACGAAGGCCTGATCAAGACCTACGTGAAGCCCTTCAGCGCCGACGTGCACGACGCGCTCAACGAGAACGACTACGTGTGGGCACAGTTCATCGGCGACGAGATCCTGCCGGTGGGCCTGGCCAAGTAAACGCTGAACGCACGGATCGGATCACACGATGCTTTTGCTATCCGCCTTGATCAGCGGCCTGGGCCTGGGCAGCATGTACGGCCTGATGGCCCTGGGCTTTCACGTCACGCATGCGGTGTCGGGCACCGTCAACTTCGCGCAGGGCAGCTCGATGATGCTGGGCGCGGTGCTGACCTTCAGCCTGGCCCAGACGCTGGGCTGGCCGATGCCGCTGGCCATCGCGGCGGCGCTGGCGCTGTGTGCGCTGTACGGCCTGCTGGTCGAGGCGGTGGCGGTGCGGCCCTTCGTGGCCCGCGGCTCCGACGCCTGGCTGATGGCCACGGTGGCGCTGGGCATCGTGCTCGACAACGCAGTGATGTTCGGCTTCGGCAAGGAGCCGCGCAGCCTGCCTTCGCCGCTGGCGCAGACGCCGGTGGACATCGGCGGGCTGGGCCTGGGCGTGTACCCGCTGCAACTGCTGATCCCCGTGATCGGCCTGCTGCTGGCGGCCGCGCTGCACCTGGTGGCGCGCCGCACGCGCTGGGGCACGGCCATGCTGGCGGTGGTGCAGAACCGTGATGCCGCGCGCTTGATGGGCATCCCGATCCGCCGTGTGGTGGCGGGCGCCTTTGCGGTGTCCACGCTGCTGGCGGGTATTGCCGGCGTGCTGATCGCGCCGCTGTTCAATGTGCAGGCCGACATGGGCACGCTGTTCGGGCTCAAGGCCTTTGCTGTGGCGATCCTGGGCGGCATCAGCAGCGCCTGGGGCGTGATGGTGGCCGGCCTGCTCTTCGGTGTGGTCGAGGCCCTGGTCACGGCCACGCTGGGCTCGGGCTATACGCAGATCCTCACGTTCTCGCTGGTGATCGCCGTGCTGGCGATGCGGCCGGACGGGCTCTTCGGCCGCGCGATGGTGCGCAAGGTATGACGACGGTGTACTCGATGTCTTCTTCCATGAATGCGCTCGGTGCGGCGCCACGTGCGGGTGCGGCTTGGCGGCCGATGTTGCCGTGGTTGTGCGGCGTGCTGGTCACGGCCGTGCTGGTGGCGCTGGCGCCTCAGCTCAATGGCTATCACGCCTTCGTGCTGGCGCAGGTGGCACTGCTGGCGCTGGTGGGCATTGGCCTCAACGTACTGATCGGTTTGAGCGGGCAGATGTCCTTCGGCCACGTGGGCTTCTACGCGATCGGCGCCTACGCGGTGGCCGTGCTGACCACGGCGCAGGGCTGGTCCTTCTGGCCGGCATGGGCCGTGGGTGCGGCCTTGTCGGCCGTGCTGGGAGCGTTGCTGGCCTTGCCGGCGCTGCGCGTGAAGGGGCCTTACCTGGCCATGATCACCATCGCTTTCGGCTTCGTGGTGGAGCACAGCGCGGTGGAGTTGCGTGGCCTCACGGGTGGGCAGAACGGGCTGATGGGCATCATGGGCCCGGCCTTTGGTGAGGTGCGCGGTGAGCGGGCCATGGCCATCATCGCCGTGGTGGCCGCGGGCGTGGCCCTGGCGGCCTATGCGCTGCTGTCGCGCGGCAGCTGGGGCCTGGCCCTGCGCGCCGCACGCGACAGCGAGGTGGCGGCCGAATCCATCGGCCTGCAACCGCTGGC
>CALAKR010000187.1 GCA_937923225.1 uncultured Aquabacterium sp.
AGGTAGACCTTGCCGGCCTGCAGGCGCTGCAGCAGCTCGTCGGGCGTCACATCGACCAGCACGACTTCATCGGCACTGTCGAGCACGGTGTCGGGCACGGTCTCGTGCACGCGGATGCCGGTGATGGCGCCCACCACGCCGTTCAGGCTCTCCAGGTGCTGCACGTTGAGCGTGGTCCAGACATCGATGCCCGCGTCCAGCAGCTCGCGCACGTCCTGCCAGCGCTTGGGGTGGCGCGAGCCGGGCACGTTGGAGTGGGCCAGCTCGTCCATCAGGATCAGGGCGGGGCGGCGGGCCAGTGCGGTGTCGAGGTCGAACTCGGGCAGGGCCTTATCGCGATAAGGCACCAGGCGCGGCGGCAGGATGGGCAGGCGTGATGCCGTGGTGATGTCGGGGGTAGCGGGCTGGGCCTCGACAGAAGTGGCTTCCGAGCGATGGCCGTTCGGGGGGGCGTCGAGCGGCTCCAGCAGGGCCTGGGTTTCGGCACGGCCGTGCGTCTCGACCACGCCGATCAGCACGTCGGTGCCTTGGGCCAGTGCGGCGCGGGCGGCCGAGAGCATCGCGTAGGTCTTGCCCACGCCCGCGTTGGCACCGAAGAATATCTTCAGGCGGCCACGCTGGGCGTCGGCTTCGTCCTGCTGCACCTGGGCGAGCAAGGCATCCGGGTCGGGTCGCCGGGTGTCGTTCACAGCCAGCCGGCGCGGCGGAAGCGCCAGTACAGCACGCCGCAGGTGGCACCGATCAGGCCCAGCGCGGCCAGGTAGCCCCAGCGCCAGTGCAGCTCGGGCATGTGGTCGAAGTTCATGCCCCAGATGCCCGCGAAGGCGGTGGCGGTGCCGAAAATGCCGGCCCACGCGGCCAGGCGCTTGGTGACCTCGGACTCTTCGATGGTGACCATCGACAGGTTCACCTGGATGGCCGTGCCAATGGAATCACGCAAGGTTTCGAGCGAGCGCTGGATGCGCGTGAGGTGGTCGTTCACATCGCGGAAGTAGGCGCGCGAGTGCAGGCACACGCCGGGCGCACGTTCGCTGGCCAGCTTGGCAACGGCCTCGATCAGGGGCGAGACGGCATGGCGCACGGTGGTGATGCGCTGCTTGAGCAAGTACAGGCGCTCGATGTTGGCGCGGCCCAGGCCGGGCGCGAAAATCTGTGACTCGATGGCTTCGAGCTCGTCGTCGAAGGATTCGATGATGGGAAAGTAGCGGTCCACCACGGCGTCCATCACGGCATAGAGCACGAAGCCCGGTCCCTGGCGCAGCAGGTGGGGCTCGCGCTCGGCGCGTTCGCGTACACCCAGCAGCCCATGCTTGCTGCCGGCACGCAGAGAGAGCACGAAGCCGGGGCCGGCGAAGATGCTGACCTGGCCGATGCGCAGCTCGTCGGTGGCGTCCAGCTCGATGGTGTTGATCACCGCGAACAGGGTGTCGCCGTACTCCTCGACCTTGGGCTGCTGCTGGCCATGGCGCGCGTCTTCCACGGCGAGTTCATGCAGGTTGAAGATCTTCTGCATGCGGGCCAGTTCGGCGTCATCGGGATCGCGCAGGGCCACCCACACGAAGCTGTCGGGTTGCCCGAGGTAGGTCGGCAGTTCGTCCAGGCTGAAGTCCGACAGACGCTGGCCCTGCCGGTAGGCCACACAGTTGATCAGCATCGTGGGAGAGGGGCTGTCATGTTGAGGCCATGATAGCGCTGGGGCTCATCGCGTGCTGGTGCCTGCAGCCTTGTCCAGGGCCAGGTTCAGCAGCAGCACGTTCACGCGGGCATCGCCCAGCACACCCAGCTGGGGTGGTTCGGTGTGGCGCTCGATCAGCTGCATGACCTGGTCGACGGGCAGCTTGCGCGCACGGGCCACGCGTTCGGCCTGGTAGCGGGCCGCCGCCGGGCTGATGTGCGGGTCCAGCCCGCTGGCCGAGGCCGTGGCCAGATCCTGCGGCACGGGCGCGGTGTTGCCGGGATCGGCCTGACGCAGGGCGGCCACGCGGGCCTTGACGGCATCGGCCAGTGCGGGGTTGAGCGGCCCCTGGTTGGAGCCGCCCGACAGCGCCGCGTTGTAGGGCAGGGTGCCGGTGGCCGAGGGGCGGCCCCAGAAGTGGCCAGGATCCGTGAAGTTCTGGCCGATCAGGCTGGAGCCGATGGGCTGGCCGTCCTGGTTGCGCAGCAGGCTGCCTTCGGCCTGCTCGGGGAACACGGCCTGGGCGATGGCCGTGGTTAGCAGCGGGTAGGCCAGGCCGGTCAGCAGCGACAGCAGCAGGAAGAGCACCAGGGCCGGGCGCAGCAGGCTGCCGTTGTCGGCGGGCGCTTCGGTGGCCGGCGTGGGGGTGACGGCGGTGTTCATGATGAGTTTCCTGAAAAGAAGCGGCTGGCCATTCAGACCAGGCCCAGCCCGGAGAGCAGCAGATCGATCACCTTGATGCCGATGAAGGGCACGATGACGCCACCCAGGCCGTAGACCAGCAGGTTGCGGCGCAGCAGCACGGCCGCGCCCAGCGGCAGGTAGGTCACGCCACGCAGGGCCAGCGGGATCAGGAAGACGATGATCAGCGCGTTGAAGATCACCGCCGACAGGATGGCTGACGAGGGGCTGGCCAGTTGCATCACGTTGAGCGCACCCAGCGCCGGGTAGGTGCTCACGAAGGCTGCCGGAATGATGGCGAAGTACTTGGCGATGTCGTTGGCGATGCTGAAAGTGGTCAGCGCGCCGCGGGTCATCAGCATCTGCTTGCCGGTCTCGACGATCTCGATCAGCTTGGTCGGGTTGCTGTCCAGATCGACCATGTTGCCGGCCTCCTTGGCGGCCTGCGTGCCCGAGTTCATGGCCACGGCCACGTCGGCCTGGGCCAGGGCGGGGGCGTCGTTGGTGCCGTCGCCTGTCATGGCCACGAGGCGGCCTTCGGCCTGGTGGCTGCGGATCAGGCGCAGCTTGTCCTCGGGCGTGGCTTCGGCCAGGAAGTCGTCCACGCCGGCCTCGGCGGCGATGGCGGCGGCCGTCAGGCGGTTGTCACCTGTCACCATCACGGTCTTGATGCCCATGCGGCGCAGTTCGGCGAAGCGCTCCTTGATGCCGCCCTTGACGATGTCCTTGAGCTCGATGGCGCCCAGCACGCGGGTGCCGTGGGCCACCACCAGCGGCGTGCCGCCACGGCGCGAGATCTCATCGACGGCCTGAGACACCTGGGGCGGGTAATGGCCGCCCAGCGATTCCACGTGCTTGCGGATGGCCTCGGCGGCACCCTTGCGCACGGCCACGGGCTTGCCATCGGTGCCCGGCAGGTCGACACCGCTCATGCGCGTCTGCGCCGAGAAGTGCACGAAGCTGGCGCCCAGGGCGGCGATGTCGCGCTCGCGCAGCTGGAACTGCTGCTTGGCCAGCACGACGATGCTGCGGCCTTCGGGCGTCTCATCGGCCAGCGAGGCCAGTTGGGCGCCATCGGCCAGCTCCTGCGGCGACACGCCCGGTGCGGGCACGAAGGCGGCGGCCTGGCGATTGCCTAGGGTGATGGTGCCGGTCTTGT
>CALAKR010000188.1 GCA_937923225.1 uncultured Aquabacterium sp.
CTCTCGCCCACGGACGCGCTGGCCGCCTCCCCCGTCAGCAACGCCAGCCAATTGCGCCAGGCGCAAAGCGTAGAAAGCGACTTCCTGGCGCACGCCCGCCCGGTGATGGAGTTCGTGTTCGACCAGATGCGCGATTCAGGCAGCATGGTCGTGCTGGCCGACGCGCGCGGCCTGCTGCTTCACAGCCTGGGCGATGCCGACTTCCTGGAGCGCGCCGACCGCGTCGCCCTGCGCCCCGGCGCGATGTGGCTGGAAGAGCAGCGTGGCACCAACGCCATCGGCACCACCCTGGCCGAAGGCAAGCCGGTGGTCGTACAGGGCGCCGAACACTACCTGGAGCGCAACAGCTTCCTGACCTGCGCCGCCGCGCCCGTGCTGGCCCCCGATGGCAGACTGCGCGGCGTGCTGGACATCTCCGGTGACCAGCGCAACCACCACCCGCACACCTTCGCGCTGGTGCGCTCGGCCGCCCGCATGATCGAGGACCGGCTCTTCCACGCCCGCCACCCGCAGGACCTGCTGCTGCGCCTGCACACCCGCGCCGAAGGCCTGGGCTTCGTCGGCGAAGGCCTGGTCGCGCTGAGCGAGGACGGCTGGATCATGGGCGCCAACGCCATCGCCCAGCAGTGGCTGGGCCTGACCGCCTCGCAGATCGGCGCCACCACCCTGGACCGCGTGCTCGGCCCCCACGCCCTGCGCCTGCAGAGCCTGCCGGCCACCGGCATCCCCACCCGCGTGGTGACCATGCAGGGCCAGAGCCTGTTCGTGCGCGACGAGCCCGAGCGCCGCCGCCGCGTGTGGGCCACGGCCAACCCGACCAAGGCCCGCCCGGCACCCGCCATTCCACAGGCCGCTCAGACCGCGCAGACACCCCTGCCCCCCCGTGCCCCCCGCCCCCGCGGCACGCATGACGACCCGCGCATCCTGCTGGCCATGCAGCGCTCGCTGAAGGTGCAGGCCCAGGGCATCGCGGTGCTGCTGCAGGGTGAATCGGGCACCGGCAAGGAGGTGTTCGCGCGCACCCTGCACGCCGACGGCGACCGCTCCAACGGCCCCTTCGTGGCCGTGAACTGCGCCGCCCTGCCCGAAGCCCTGATCGAGGCCGAACTGTTCGGCTACGTGGGCGGCGCCTTCACCGGCGCGCGCCGCGAAGGCGCCCCGGGCCGCATTCGCCAGGCCGATGGCGGCACCCTGTTCCTGGACGAGATCGGCGACATGCCCATGGCCTTGCAGGCCCGCCTGCTGCGCGTGCTGCAGGACCGCGAGGTGGTGCCCGTGGGCGGCACCGTGCCCGTGCCGGTGGACTTCGTGCTGGTGTGCGCCACGCACCACCAGCTGCGCGAAGCCGTGACCCGCCACGAGTTCCGCGAAGACCTGTACTGGCGCATCAACGGCCTGACGGTGCAGTTGCCGCCGCTGCGCGAGCGGGGCGACCTGGTCGAGCTGATCGACGACATGCTGCACGGCCTGGCCCACGACATGAAACGCGCCCAGGCGCCCAGCATGGCCGACGAGGTGGTGCAGGCCCTGAGCCAGCACCCCTGGCCCGGCAACCTGCGCCAGTTGAACGCTGCGCTGCGCACCGCCTGCGCGCTGCTCGGCCCGCATGATGAAGAGCTTGACTGGGAGCACTTCAGCGAAGACCTCTGGGACGACGTGTTCTCCAAGGCCTACCGCGAAGAGCCCGAGCTGGTCACCGTGCTCAGCGGCTACGGCGCCGAGGCCGCCCCGGTCGATCCTGCCCCGCAGGATGGGGAGACCAACCTCAAGCGCCTGTCCAGCCGCGCCATCGAGCAGGCCATCCGCGCGGCGGGCGGCAACATGTCGGACGCGGCGCGCCGCCTGGGCATCAGCCGCAACACCCTGTACCGGCGCCTGAAGCAGATCAAGGGCGGCGAGGCGGCTTGACCGCACCACGGGGCGGGCCGCCCGGGGCGCGGTAGCATTGCACCCCATGAGCACCACCGCCACCAACGTCGACCCCCAGGAACTGGCCAAATTCAGCGAATTGGCCCATCGCTGGTGGGACCCCGAGAGCGAATTCCGCCCCCTGCACCAGATCAACCCCCTGCGCCTGGACTGGATCGACCAGCTTGCCAACATCAAGGGCAAGCGCGTGGTGGACGTGGGCTGCGGCGGCGGCATCCTGGCCGAATCCATGGCCCGCAAGGGCGCCGACGTGTTGGGTATCGACCTGGCCGACAAGCCCCTGAAGGTGGCCCAGCTGCACGCCATGGAAGGCGGCGTGGCCAACCTGGCTTACCGCAGCGTGGCCGCCGAGGCCCTGGCCGCCGAGCAGCCCGGCCAGTTCGACGTGGTCACCTGCATGGAAATGCTGGAGCACGTGCCGGATCCCTCGTCCATCGTGCGGGCCTGCACGCAGATGGCCAAGCCGGGTGGCTGGGTGTTCTTCTCGACCATCAATCGCAACCCCAAGAGCTTCCTGTTCGCGATCGTGGGGGCGGAGTACGTGCTCAAGCTGCTGCCCAAGGGCACGCACGAGTTCGCCCGCTTCATCCAGCCGGCCGAGCTGGCGCGCTGGTGCCGCGACGCCGGGCTGTCCACGCAGCAAATGAAGGGCATGGAGTACAACCCGATCACCCAGCGCTACTGGCTCTCTGGCGACACCAGCGTGAACTACCTGGTGGCCTGCCGCAAGCCGGCCTGAATCCCGACGACATGACAGCTTCCATCAACTGGGCGAAACTGCCCCGCGCCGTGCTGTTCGATCTGGATGGCACGCTGGCTGATACCGCTGGCGATCTGGCTGGTGCGCTGAACACCCTGCGCGTGCAGCGTGGTCTGGAACCACTGCCGGTCGAGCAACTGCGTGCGCATGCCTCCGCGGGTGCCCGTGGCCTGATCGGCGCGGGCCTGGACATCCATCCGGGCTCCGAGGACTACGAGCCGCTGCGTGTGGCGTTTCTGGACGCCTATGCGGCCGGGCTGGCCAACACCACGCGGCTGTTCGACGGCATGCCGGAGCTGCTGGCGGCGCTGGAAGGCCGTGGGCTGCTGTGGGGCGTGATCACCAACAAGGTCCACCGTTTCACCATTCCCGTGATGGACGGGCTGGGGCTGACGCAACGCGCGGCGGTGATCATCAGTGGCGACACCACGGAGCATCCGAAACCGCATCCGCTGCCTTTGCTGACGGCGTGCGAGCGGATCGGGATCTCGCCTGAAGAGGCGATGTACGTGGGGGATGATTTGCGGGACATCCAGGCGGCTCGGGCGGCGGGGATGCCTAGCGTGGCGGCGGCCTGGGGGTATCTGGGTGAGGCGGTGGGGATCGAGGATTGGGGCGCGGATGTGATCAGCCAGAAGCCGCTGGATCTGCTGTCGCTCTTGCCTACCTGGGGTTGATGTTGCGGGTTGCGGGTCGAGTTGAGCGCTTTGGCGTAGCAACGCAGCGCGGGGGCTGAGCCAACCTCCGTCCGGGCTTCATTCGGGTGGTCCTGCCGTCGGCAGGACTTCCCTGCGATGCTCGCGACGAGGTGGGGCCGCAGAACTCGCTACGCGCCCTGTGGGCGCTGCGCTCAAACAGCTGCGGCCAGTCAGTTCAC
>CALAKR010000189.1 GCA_937923225.1 uncultured Aquabacterium sp.
CGCATCTCAACCTGAGCAAAGGCACCGCCTTTACCGGGTTTGACGTGATCAACCTTGACCGCGCCTACGTGCACCAGTGGAGCGAGTTCGAGTTCGTGCCCGGCGCTGTCCAGGCCATGCGGCGCCTGCGCGAAGCCGGCTATGTGCTGATCGTGGTCACCAACCAATCAGGCCTGGCCCGCGGCATGTACACCGAAGCCCAGTTCCAGGAACTGACCGCACGCATGCGCGACGCCCTGGCCCAGGCCGGCGCCGAGGTCGAAGCCGTGTACCACTGCCCTCACCACCCCAAGGGCAAGGTGCCTGAACTGGCCATCGACTGTGATTGCCGCAAGCCCGAGCCCGGCATGATCCTGCGGGCGGCGCAAGAGCACGGGCTGTCGCTGCCAGCATCCATCCTGGTGGGTGACAAGCCCTCGGACATCCAGGCCGCACGGGCAGCCGGTGTGGGGCACGCCTACCTGGTGCAATCCGACAACGCAGAATCGCCCGATGAAGGCGAGGCGGGTGCCGATGCCGCGTTCGCGGACCTGGCCAGTTGTGTGGACGCCCTGCTCGGGCCCGTCTCACGCTGAGCTTGTGCGCCGGGCCATGGCCCGGCCGTACACCGCCAGGTTGCCCTCGACCATGGCGTCGATCGAGAAGCGCTCAAGCACCCATCGCCGGCCAGCCTGCCCGTAGCGTTCGCGCAGTTCAGCCGAGGCCAGCAGCTTGCCCAGTTCCTGCGCCAGCGCCGCGGTGTCGCCCGGCGTGATCAGCTCGCCATTCAAGCCTGGCTGGATGATCTCGGGGATCCCGCCAGCCCGCCCGCCCACCAGTGGCACACCGCAGGCCGCAGCCTGCAGCAGCGACACGCCCAGGCCCTCCATGTGGGCCGGGTGGGCCAGCACATCCAGGCAGGGCAGCACGCGGTCAAGATCCTTGCGGAAGCCGGGCAGGCTCACGTGCTTCGCCAACAAGGGATCGGCCTGCACACGCGCCTGGATCTCGGCGTGCAGCGGCCCCTGGCCGAACAGCAGCACCTTGAGCGCAGGCTGACGCGCCACCACCGCCGGCAAGGCATCGAGCAAGGTGACGTGCCCCTTGCGTGGGATGAACTGCGCCACCATGCCGATGGTCAGCTCACCTTCCTGCACGCCGAAAGTCTCGCGGAACCAGGCCAGGTGGCTGCGATCAGGCTGGTAGCGTTCGGTATCGACCGCGCTCAGCACACAGTGCACCTTGGCTGGCGGCACGCCCTCGGACAACAGCACCTGGCGGATCCCGTCGGAGATGGTCACTACCTCGTCGTACAGCCGGTACTTCAGGTTCACCACCCAGCGCTTTTCCGGGTTGTCCACGCGGCGGCTGAGCACCACGGGCACGCCTTCGAGCCGCCCAGCCAATGCCCCCCACACAGCGCTGCCCCGGCGGCTGTGCAGGTGCACCACGTCGGGCCGCACCTCGCGGATCAGCCGGCGCAGGCGCCCGGTGAGCCCCACGTCGGCATCGCCACGCATCGTCATCTCGACAACACGGGCATGGGGCGCCGCCTCTGCCGCAATGGCGCTGCCGCTGGGGCAGGCCAACACGCACTCCACTCCGCGGGCCTTCAAGCCCCGCATCAGGAACACCACCTGCAATGCGCCACCGTAGAGGTGCATGCCGGCTTCGACGTGCAGCACCCTCATGTGCGCATCTCCCATTGCAGCAGGGCAGCCTGCAGCACGCGCTCCGGCGTGAACTGGGCCATGCAGGTGAAAGCGCCCCCGCAAGTTGGGCGGCGCCGGCAGGGCGAACAGGGCAAGGCGTCGTACAAGACCTTGGTGAGCGGCGTCGGCCCCTGCAGATAGGGCCGGG
Source organism: uncultured Aquabacterium sp. (assembly GCA_937923225.1). Taxonomy (GTDB): domain Bacteria; phylum Pseudomonadota; class Gammaproteobacteria; order Burkholderiales; family Burkholderiaceae_C; genus Aquabacterium. The sequence goes on from CALAKR010000189.1 coordinate 1,840, forward strand.
TCGATCCGAACAGGGCCACGGTGGGAATGCGCAAGGCTGATCCCATGTGCGTCAGCCCTGTGTCCACGCCGATCAGCAACTGCGCATCCGCGATCACTGCCACGCTTTCGTCGAGCTTGAGCACACCGGCCAGATTGATCAGGTGGGGCTCCGGGGCGCAGATGCGGCTGGCTGCCTCGGCATCGGCCGGCCCACCCAGCACCACGGGCTGAAACCCCTGCGCCAGAAGGCCACGGGCCAGATCGGTCCAGTGGGCTTCGATCCAGTGCTTCTGTGGGCGCGTGGTGAATGGCGCCAGCACCGCCAGCGGGCGGGCAGTAGGCGCCCCATCCCAGGCGGCACCCAAGCGCTCACGCAGCACCTCGCGGGCGCGGGCCTGCTGGGCATTGCCCACGGCCAGGTCATGCACGAAGCTGCCCTCGGGTGCCCCCAGGTAGTGGGCCAGATAGCGGTACTCCGATCCCATGACGGTATCAACACCCGCCGGCGGCGTGACCACCTCGTGCACCAACCGGTGGCTGCCTTCCCGGGCGATGATGCTGACGCGCCGCGCGGCACCGGTGAACCAGGCCACCAGGCCGCTCTTGAGCAGGCCCTGACCATCGAGCACCAGATCGAACTGCTCGGCGCGCAGCCTGGCCCGGAACGCACGCACCGCACGCCACAGATCAAGATAGCGCCGAGCCTTGAGCAGCGCCTGCCACTCGCCCCGGGGCCACAGAATCACCTGCTTCAGACGCGGGTTGTGCTTAAGCAGGGGCGCGCACACCGGCTCGCATACCCACGAGATTTCAGCGTCGGGAAACCGCGCCTTGAGCGCCGGGATCAGCCCTGACGCCATCACGATATCGCCCAGCGCAGACAGGCGCACCACCAGAATGCGACGCGGTGACGGCGCTTGAGAGGCCATGGCCGCGCTCATCAGGCAGCGCCCCGCTGCAGCGCCTGGGTGTAGACAGCCAGTGTCTGCTCGACCATGCGCTCGACCGTCAGGTTCTGCTCGAAGTACTGGCGGCCACGTGCCGCCAACGCCCGCCTCAAGGCGGGATCGTCATGCAGGCGTGCCACGGCCTTGCCCAGTGCAGCAACATCACCGGCAGGCACCAGCAAGCCGGTCTCGTCATGCAGGACGATCTCGGGCACGCCCCCCACCGCCGTGGCCACCACGGACAGGCTGGATGCAAAAGCTTCGATGAGGGACAAGCCCAAGGCCTCGCGGTGCGACGACAGCGCGTAGACGTCAAATGCCGGCAGGATCCGCGGCACATCCTGGCGGTATCCCAGAAAGTGCACCCGCGATGCATCGTGCGGCACCTGGCGCACCCGCCTGCCGTAGTCGGTATCGGGGTCCCCGATCAGGTACAGGTGAACATCCGCAGGCCAGTGGGCCATCGCCTGCAGCAAGAGTTCTTGCCCCTTGTCCGGCACGAAGCGCCCCGCGTTGACCACCGCCAAGACATGATCCGGGATACCCAACTCGGCCCGCAAGGCCCCACGCACGTTGGCTGTGGCGGCACCGGCCGGGCCATCGGGCACCCCGTTGTGGATGACCGTGACGCCCTCTGATGCATAGCCCGCCTGCAGCAGGCCGTCGCGCACCGCGCCAGACACCGCGATGATGTGCGCACAGCGCTGCATGTGCGTGCGCGCCGTGGTGGCGTGTGCCGTGCAGATGGCCACAGGACGACGGTGGCGGTAACCGGCCCACCCTGCGTACATGGCACCGCGGATCAGGTGGCCATGAACGATGTCGGCATCCCAGCGCCGAACAACATGGCGCAAGCGCACATGGGATACCAGATCTGCCAGCCCGTGCATGCCAATGTGGATAGCCTCTATGCCTTCGGCCTGGCAGGCCTGCCCGATCCAGGAGTCCACCGGCCCGGCGTACATCACCTCATGCCCGGCG
>CALAKR010000190.1 GCA_937923225.1 uncultured Aquabacterium sp.
CAAGGGTGCCGAACTGGCCCTGAGCCGTCTGCTCAGCGAAGAGGGCTCGCAGCAGTCACGCACCCGTGCACTGGTGGAGGCGCTTGACCTGGCCGGGGATGCGCAGGCCGAGGGCGATGCCCTGGCCGCCCTGCGCATGGAATGCTTCGACATCAGCCACACCGCAGGCGAGGCCACGCAGGCCTCCTGCGTGGTCTACGAAGGGCACAAGATGCAGCCTTCGCAGTACCGGCGCTACAACATCAATGACATCACCGGCGGCGACGACTACGCCGCGATGAAGCAGGTGCTGCTGCGCCGTTATGGTGGCGGCAAGCTCGAACGCATGCCTGATCTGGTGCTGATCGATGGCGGCAAGGGGCAGGTGGCCATGGCCCGCGAGGTGTTCGAATCGCTGGGCCTGGACCTGTCGCTGCTGGTGGGCGTGGAGAAGGGCGAGGGTCGCAAGGTGGGCCTGGAAGAGCTGGTCTTTGCCGATGGTCGCCCCAAGCTGCAGCTCGCGCCCAGCTCCGCCGCGCTGATGCTGGTGGCGCAGATTCGTGACGAGGCGCACCGCTTCGCCATCACAGGCATGCGTGCCAAGCGTGCCAGTGTGCGCACCGGTGGCAGCAAGCTGGAAGACATCCCTGGCGTGGGCCCCAAGCGCCGGGCAAAATTGCTGCAACGCTTCGGTGGCGTGCGCGGCGTGGCCCAGGCCAGCGTCGACGACCTGGCCTCCGTCGATGGCATTTCACAAGAACTGGCCGAGGAGATCTACCGTGCCCTTCGCTGACAAACCTGCCGGATCGCAAGAGGTTGCCCGTCGCCATACCCGCTTGGGGCGCTGGCTACGCGGCCTGTTCGGCGCCAGCCTGGCGTTGGCCGCGACGGGCTGCGACACCCTGAACATTGGTCGCTCTGACACCGCCCCGGGCGGTACGCCCACCAGCAGCCCGGCCAATGCGCAGGCCGATCGCGAGGCCGCCAAGGATGGCCTGGGCCAGGCCCGCACGCTGGGCGCGCCCACCCCGTCGCGCAGCATGGCCGAGGTGCGCCAGCAGGCTGCCCGCCGCCTGGTGGCCGCCAACCCGCAAGGCACCTACACCGGCAAGCCGCCCGACATCCTGCTGGCCATCCCCGTGCTCACCATCGAGCTCAATGCCGACGGCTCCATCCGGCGCATCGAGGTGATGCGCTACCCGCGCCAGGCCAAGGACACGGTCGACACGGCCATCGCCGCCGTGCGCCGCGCTGCACCGTTCGGCGATGTCTCTCGGTTGCCCAAACCCTGGAAGTTCAACGAGACCTTCCTTTTCAACGACCAGCGAAAGTTCAAGCCGATGACGCTGGACCGCTGAGCGCGGACCTCCGCTTGCAGGCACAATCCCGGGATGTTCTGGAATCTGCCCACATTGCTCACCTGGGCGCGGATCGTGGCGATCCCGCTGATCGTGGGTCTGTTCTACCTGCCGCTACCCTCGGCGGACATCAACCTGTGGGCCTGCGGCCTGTTTGCCGTGGTGGCCTTCACCGACTGGCTCGATGGCTGGCTGGCGCGCAAGCTCAACCAGACCTCGTCCTTCGGCGCCTTCCTGGATCCGGTGGCCGACAAGTTCCTGGTCTGCGCCTCGCTGCTGATCCTGCTGGAACTGGGGCGGGTCAACGCCGTGGTGGCGCTCATCATCATCGGCCGCGAGATCGCGATCTCGGCGCTGCGTGAGTGGATGGCGCAGATCGGCGCCTCGCGCAGCGTGGCGGTGCACATGCTGGGCAAGCTCAAGACCGCCGCCCAGATGGCTGCCATCATGCTGTTGCTCTATGACGGCGAGTTTGGCTTGTTGCACATCCATGCCCGCACCGTCGGCACCTGGCTGATCTACATCGCCTGCGGCCTGACGATCTGGTCGATGGCCTACTACCTCAAACGGTCCATTCCGGACATCGTGGCCAAGGCCAAGTAGGGTGGGGCTCACAGGCAGAATGTGCGCCGTATGTCAAGCGTGCATCCACGGCCTTGAGGCCCTGCGGGTGCCCAAAGATTGAGCATAGAATGGTTCGGCAGGGCGGGTTCTCCCGTTGGTCTCGCGCATGGCGCCCGATCACATATCCAGCGCCGCGAAGACATCACCAGGCTCGTTTTTTGGCACCTTCCAGAGGGGATTTTTCGTGAACAAGTCCGAGTTGATTGATCACATTGCCAAGCAGGCTGATATTTCCAAGGCTGCTGCTGGCCGCGCACTTGAGGCCGTGATCGGCGGCGTACGCACCACCCTGAAAAAAGGCGGCACCGTGTCGCTGGTGGGCTTTGGCACTTTCGCCGTTACCACGCGTGCGGCACGCACCGGCCGCAACCCGCGCACCGGTGAAACCATCAAGATCAAGAAAGCCAAGCTGCCGAAATTCCGGCCGGGCAAGGCTCTCAAGGATGCTTTGAACTAAAATACAAAGCTTTCCTCAAACTGCCGGGTGCTTAGCTCAGTTGGTAGAGCGGCGCCCTTACAAGGCGTAGGTCGGGGGTTCGAACCCCTCAGCACCCACCACACGGCAGTACGCGACGAACGTGTCAGACGTTTGAGTCAGACGTTGCAAAGGCGGACCTCGGTTCGCCTTTGTTCTGTTGGGCGCCATGCCCATAACAACAGGTGCGGCCCAGGGCCAGGCACCCGGCTTTCACAGGACCTCAAAGGCCCGCGATGTTCGATTTTGTCCGCAAGCACACCAAGCTCTTCCAGATCATCCTGGTCGTGCTGATCTTGCCCTCCTTCATCCTGGTGGGGGTGCAAAGTTTCGACAACCAGTCCGGCGATGTCGTGGCCAAGGTCGGCCGCCAGAAGATCTCGCAGGCCGAACTGGACAACGCTGTTCGCACCATGGCCGATCGCGTGCGCTCGCAGCAGCCCGAGACGGATGCCGCCCTGTTCGACACGCCCGAGTTCAAGCAGCGCGCCCTTGATGCCCTGCTGCACGACTACACCCTGAACGCCGCGGCCTATGATCAGCGCGTGCGTGCCTCGGATGCGCGCCTGCAGCGCATCTTCGCCACCTCGCCTGATTTCGCACCGTTCCGCAACGCCAACGGCACGATCAACACCCAGCTGCTCGAAGCCCAAGGCATCTCGTCGGCCCAGTTCGCCGAGCGCCTGCGCCAACAGATCAGCACCAGCCAGGTGATCGGTGGCGTCGAAGGCACGGGTACCGTCTCCAAGACGGCCAACCGCCTGGCGGTGGAAGCCCTGTTTCAGGTGCGTGATGTGCAGTGGCGCAAGTTCGAGCCCAAGGACTACGCTGCCCAGCTCAACCCCAGCGTGGAGCAACTGCGCAAGTTCTACGACGAGCCTGCCATGGCCTCTGTGTTCCGCGAGCCCGAACACGCTGACGTGCAGTACGTGCTGCTGGACCTGGACAGCCTGAAGTCCCGTGTGACGGTGTCTGAAGACGATCTGCGCGCATCCTACAAGCAGAACATCGCCAACTACACACAGCCCGAAGAACGCCGCGCCAGCCACATCCTCATCAAGGCCGAGAAGAGCGCCCCGGCTGCCGAGCGCCAGGCCGCCAAGGCCAAGGCCGAGAAGCTGCTGGCCGAGCTCAAGAAGAGCCCCGCCCTGTTCGCCGAACTGGCCCGCAAGAACTCGGAAGACCCAGGCTCTGCCGCCAACGGCGGTGATCTGGAGTTCTTCGGCCGTGGCGCCATGACCAAGCCCTTCGAAGACGCCGTGTTCTCGCTCAAGAAGGGCCAGATCAGTGATGTGGTCGAATCCGATTTCGGCTTCCACGTCATCGAGGTGACCGATGTGCGCGGCGGCCAGGCACAGCCCTTCGAGGCCGTGCGCGCGCAGATCGAAGACGACGCCCGCAAGCAACTGGCCCAGCGCCTGTATGCCGATGCGGCCGAGAAGTTCACCAACACCGTCTACGAGCAGGCCGACAGCCTCAAGCCTGTGGCCGATGAGCTCAAGCTGCAGGTGCAAAGCGCCTCCAACGTGCTGCGCAACCCCGGCGCCAAGGACCAGGGCGTTCTGGGCAACACGCGTCTGCTGCAGGCCCTGTTCGATCCGGCCAACCGCAGCAAGAACCGCAACACCGAAGCCATCGAGGTTGGCCCCAGCAAGCTGATCTCGGCCCGCATCGTGAAGTACTACCCCGATGCCAAGCCGCCGTTCGAGCAGGTGGAAGCCAAGGTGCGTGAGCGCTGGATCGCCCGCGAAGCCACGGCCGCCGCCCGCAAGGATGCCGAGCAGAAACTGGCCGCCTGGAAGCAAGCGCCCGACAAGGCCGACATGCCCGCCGCGGTGCAGATGTCGCGCCGCCTGGTGTTCTCGCAGCCGCCCGCGGTGCTGGATGCCGCCCTGCGCGTCCCCGAGAAGCAACTGCCGGCCTGGCAGGTGGTGGATCTGGGTGACGAGGGCGTCGCGCTGATCAAGGTCAACAAGGTGCTGCCGCTGCAGATCGTGCCGGAAGAAGAGAAGGCCACTCAGGCGCAGTTCACCAACTACTGGGCGCGCGCCGAGGCCGAGGCCTACCTGCGTGCACTGCAGCGCGAGTACAAGGTCAAGATCCTCAAACCTCAGCAGGCTGATGCCGCCAAGGCGGAGGAAAAATCCGCTTCGGGCAGTTGATTGGCCTGAAAGCGCGCTATACTCTCGGTCTTTCGACGGTGGCTGTAGCTCAGTTGGTAGAGTCCCAGATTGTGATTCTGGTTGTCGTGGGTTCGAGTCCCATCAGCCACCCCACCGCATAAGATATCCCCTAGCAGACACGTTCTCCTAGGGGATTTTCTTTTGTGACTATGTACTTGGCTATGTACCTGAGGGTTCGGGATGACCATTGAAGCCCCCGACATGAAGGCACTTCCAGGTGTGTATCGACAGCCGAACTCGGCCACCTCAGGTTCTAAATGAGTCGCGACAGTTCCGGCTGGAGTACCGGCTCGGCAATGACGGTGCTAAGCAAGCCTGGTACAGGACCGTTAGCTGACCTGGTCGCCATGAAGACCGGGATGGGTTGTCGATGCAGGCAGTCAGTGATGAGCCGTCGTCGCTATGCTTCGGGCCAGCAGTGCCACTGCTTGAGCCTGTCGGTGAGTGCCTGTCTTGGAGAGGATGCGCTTGAGGTGCGTGCGCACAGTTCCGAGGCCAATATGCATGGCTGTCCCGATCTCTTCCAGTGACTGGCCTCGCGCAAGCGCGGAAGCAACGGTGGCCTCCGTTCGTGTGAACCCAAACAGCTCTCTCAGCCGTGCCGTCGCAATAGGTGCCTCGGGATCGCGGATGAAGATCAGCACGGCGGGTCGCTCCGCGCCAAGCGCTGTGGGACGCAGGGGTGCGACCTCCAGCGTCAACGGCATCTGCCGATGCCGCGGTATCAGGAGAACCGGTCCGGGCTTTCCCGTCCCGTTCCTCGCGGTGCCCATCGCGGCATGCACCATAGACCACAACGTATCGCGAAGTGTGGGTTGGGCCAGCGAAAACCGCCCGCCGACCACAGTGAGCTCCGGGTTCGAGCGCAACAGGGTGTTGGCCATTGCGCTTGATTGGAGAATGCGGCAATTGCCGTCCACCACCAGGACGCCTGTGTCGAACCGGTCGAGCGCTTGCAGCGCCACCGCATGCTGTTGGGTCAGGGTGGACAGGTGTTGGCCGAGCCGGAGTGCGCGTTGCAAGTGTGGCAACACCCATGCCGCCTGCCAGCGATCCTGATCGGTGTAGGCTCCGGCGCCACGAGGGCGATGGATGCCCAACACCCCGACAGTACCCTGCGCTGCGGGGAAAACCGCGCCGACCAGGTGGTGGATGTCCAGATGCGGCAACCACTCTTGGTAGAAACCGCTGCGTGCCTGTTCCTCGGGCGTCACCAAGTCTTCGTCCGTGATGATGCGGGACATGCCATAGGCCAGCGAGCGCTCCACCCACAGGTCACGGCGATGCCATTCCTCGGCCCAGGCCTGATCGCGCTCGGGCAGCATCAGATTGGGCGTGCATTCCAGCAGGCTTACCCGGTCGTCGTCCGCGTGCAACTTGACCACGGCGCTGGTCGAACCCAAAGCGTGCGCAATCCTGGATGCCGTGCCAGACCACAAGGCCGCATCCACCGCCGCGTCGTAGAGGTGCGCGATGAGGGCCGACAGGCGGGCTGCATCTTGGGTTGGCAAGGACTCCATGACCGATTTCTATCCTATTTGGGAGACGATTTTCAATAGGCAATTTGATAGCTTCGTTTGCCGGGGGACATTTCGTGGAGATGAAACGATGAGAACTTCCCGTTCAACCTGTGGTACTTCAATAAGTCTTATGCACCTTGCCGTCGCGATTCTCGTTTGTGCAGTTTTCCCGGTCGCGCTTGCAGCCGATTTGGAACTGCCGCCTGACGTATACGGCAAATATGCCCCAGGTGGCGACTGCACGAAGCAGCCGCGCATCATCGTAAACAAGGTCGGAATTCATCTTGACACTGCGACGGGCAAGCGCGGCCCGTTGCCGATCATGGTCAGCTACACCTTCGTGGGTGGTGCGCGCTACAGCGGCATCCAGATTTGGGCGCTGGTCAAGCATGGCGGTAAGAACCGGTGGGGCGAGGACAACACTCCTGTCATTCTGACGTTCAACGCAGATGAGAAGCGCGGCGCGCTGACTGCCGAACGTGAGAACCCGGGCAAGGAGCGCCCGGTCGCGCTCGACGGCCCGCTCGCCAGCGTTGCTCAGGCCGGCCGCTTCCGTCTGTGCCGTACGGAAGGAGGGTAACAAACGATGAACGATCTGGACGACTTCAACCGGCGCATGACGGCCGGAAGTTCATCGTGGATGCAAGGGCCGCCGACCCATGCAGCGGAATCTGCAGCGCAATCTCTTATCGACGCGCAGTCGCACAGCAATTCGGTGGGCGGCGGCAGCATCGACTTTGGCGTGCGGGTTTCCGCCATCATCGTCTTGATCGGTATTGCGCTGTTTGTCGTGGGCACGTACCTCGCGGACCATTTCCGCGAAGCCAAGACCATGACAGGGCTGCTGATCGTGCTTATCGGCAGCTTCGCTCTCCTCCTCGGCGGTGGCGGCCTTGTCATGGGTTGCATCAAAGGGTTGGGATCGGCGAGTGGCTGGCGCAGTTTGGCTTTTGCCATCCTTGCGGCCTTGGCCGCGTGGTGGCTTTCGCCATGGCTATGGATGATGAGCGGCGCACTTGTGCCGAAGGGTTTCATCCCTCTGGCGGCGGTGGCCCTGGTTTTCGTGGTTTCGGGGCAGTGACAAGTCTTGGTACCCCCAACCACCCATACTCGGTTAATACGAATAAGGAGTCACAACATGAAAAATGCGATTCGCCAATCAGCCCGTCGATTTACCCGCTTGAGCACGCTGCGTTTCATTACTTTCGCAGTGGTTGGCGCAAGCACTCTTCCGGCTACCGCACAGTCCACATTTGATGTCGTTGGCGTTCGCCCCGGAATGACCGAGGCTGAAGCCATGTCCGCATTGACTGCGCACCGAGCTGGGATGCGTATCCAGAAACGGAACATGAGCTACATCTTCAGAGACGGCGTGCAACAGATTAATACAGAGTCGTTTCTGCACGAGGTTTGGGTTACCTACGACGACGCGCAGGGCCGCGAGGATTTCAGACTGTATTTCTCCCCTCTGCCAAGCGCTTCGCGTGTCGTGAGTGTTTCTAGGAACGTGAGCTTGAAAGCGCCGCCAACTCAGGCTCAGCTGAGTTCGCAATTGACACAAAAGTACGGTGCACCCACGGTGACTGGCAAGAACTATGCGGACCTCAATCTGACCTGGGGAGAGTCAGGAAAACCCATGTGCTGGCGCTCAAATCCCAAAGCAACGGTTATCGGCGACGGTCAAGGTGATATCACGGACTACTTGAGAAAAGAGCAGGCCAAAGGACGAGTCCCTGCTGATTTTTCGCAATGCGGGGTCGCAGTCGCTGCCAATCTGGTCGGAGAACCCGTTCGCCAACTCGTCGTGCGCATCACCGACTACGGCCTTTGGGCAAC
>CALAKR010000191.1 GCA_937923225.1 uncultured Aquabacterium sp.
TCAGATCACGGCGGGCACGGCTGAGCACCAGACCCTTCCAGACGATGGCCACCCAGGAGGCCACCGACATCGCCAGCAGCACGATGGCCACGGCCCGCGACACCGCGTCGCCCTGCGTCCACAGGTGCTGCAAGCCGTCCATCGAACTGCCGCCCTGGCTCAGCGCAGGCCGAGCACGTCGTCCATGCCGAACAGGCCGTGCGGCTGGTTGGCGAGGAAGCGCACGGCGCGCAGGCTGCCCTGCGCGTAGGTGGCACGGCTGGAGGACTTGTGCGTGATCTCGATGCGCTCGCCGATGCCGGCGAACAGCACGGTGTGGTCCCCCACGACATCGCCGCCGCGGATGGTGGCAAAGCCGATGGTGCTCGGATCACGCTCGCCCGTGACGCCTTCGCGGCCGTAGACGGCGCATTCCTTGAGATCACGGCCCAGGGCCTCGGCCACCACCTCGCCCATCTTGAGCGCGGTGCCGCTGGGCGCGTCCACCTTGTGGCGGTGGTGGGCCTCGATGATCTCGATGTCGTAGCCCTGGTTCAGGGCCTTGGCGGCCTGGCGCAGCAGCGTCAGCACCACGTTCACGCCCACGGCCATGTTGGGGGCCATGACGACGGCGATGTCACGCGAGGCGGCCTCGATCTCGGCCTTCTGCTCGTCGCTGAAGCCCGTGGTGCCGATGACCAGCTTGATGCCGTTGTCGCGGCAGTGGCGCAGGTGCGCCAGCGTGCCTTCGGGCCGGGTGAAGTCGATCAGGAACTGGGCATTGGCCAGGCCCTGGCCCAGGTCGGAGGCGATGGTCACGCCGCTGTTCTGGCCCAGGAAAGCGGTGGCGTCCAGGCCCACGGCCGGGCTGCCGGGCACATCGAGCGCGCCGGCCCGCGCGCAGTCGGGCGCGGCCAGCACGGCCTCCACCAGCATGCGGCCCATGCGGCCGGAGGCTCCGGCGATGGCCACGCGGTGGGCAGAAGGATCGGAGTTCAGCGGGTTGGGCACGGTCGGCCTCGTCTTGGATGTTGTAGCGGGAAACGGCGGCGGTGCCTACTCAGGGGCGGCCGGCCTCGAGCGGCGGGTAATCGCGCGCGGCGCCTTGCGGCACCTTGATCTGCGTGGCCACCTTCGGGGGCACGGGCAGCGCGGCGATCTGCTCGGCGGTCAGGTCCGGATCCACCTTCTTGAGCTTCTGCTCACGGGTGATGGAGGCCACGAACTCGCGCTCGGAGGGCAGCGTGTCGGCCTCGAAGCGCTCGACCACGTCGTTCTTGAAGAAAATGCTGACGCGGCGCTGCTGGGGGGGGATGCCCTGACGCGCGATGGTGAAAACGTAGTCCCAGCGGTCGACGTGGAAGACATCGGTAAGCAGCGGCGTGCCCAGGATGTCGCGCACCTGGTTGCGGCCCAGGCCCGGCTGGATCTGGGCCATCACCTCTTGCGTGACCACATTGCCCTGAACGACCTCCTGGCGGTAAGGCTTGAGCAGGCCGAACAAGGTCTCGGGGCTGGACAGCGCGCCGGTCTTGAGCGAGGAGCACCCCGTCAGGGCCAGCAAGGCACCGAACACGGCCGCGCCGGCAACCGGCCGACGGATAATAGAGGTCAAAGGCACAGGACGATGTCCTTTCAGGCGGAAAATGGAGGGCTGTGGCTGATGGCGAAAGGCATGCTTTCGCTTGACATGGCCAAGCCCGATATCATCTGCCCATTCTAGCGGGGCCGCCAGGCTTCGCCCCGATTTGCGAGAACCCGCCATGAACAACGCTGAAGAACTCAAGAACAGCGGCCTGAAAGCCACGCTGCCGCGCATCAAGATCCTCGAGGTCTTCCAGCAGTCGAGCCAGCGCCACATGACGGCCGAAGACGTCTTCAAGGTGTTGCTCAATGAGGGCTCGGACATCGGTCTGGCCACGGTCTATCGCGTGCTGATGCAGTTCGAGCAGGCCGGCATCCTCAGTCGCAACCACTTCGAGGCCGGCAAGGCCGTGTTCGAGCTGAACGAAGGCAAGCACCACGACCACATGGTCTGCGTGGTGTGCGGTCGCGTGGAAGAGTTCTACGACGCCGAGATCGAACGCCGTCAGCAGGCCATCGCCAAGGAGCGGGGCTACGCGCTGCAGGACCACGCCCTGGCCCTTTACGTGGTGTGCAACCGCCCCGAGTGCCAGAAGAGCCACCAGCATCACCGCTGATGGACTCAAGGCCAACGCGGCCGCTCAGTCGAGCGTGCCGCGCTCCATGGCCTTCTGGTGGCGCTCGATGAATTCCTTGTAGGTGTCGATGCCGCGCAGTTGCAGCACCGTGTTGCGCACGGCGGCCTCCACCAGCACCGCCAGGTTGCGGCCCGCGTCCACCGCGATCACCACCTTGCGAATCTGCACGCCCAGCACCTCTTCGTACAGAGGCTCGTAGGGCAGGCGCTCGAACTCGCGCTCCATGGTCTCCTTGCGGACCAGGTGCACCATGAGCTTGAGGCGCATCTTGCGGCGCACCGCCGTCTCGCCGAAGATGGACTTGATGTCCAGCAGGCCGATGCCGCGCACCTCGAGCAGGTTGGCCAGCAGCTCGGGGCAGCGGCCCTCGATGGCCGAGCGCGACACGCGGTACAGGTCCACCGCATCGTCGGCCACCAGGCCGTGGCCGCGTGAGATCAGCTCCAGGCCCAGTTCGCTCTTGCCCAGGCCGGATTCACCGGTGAGCAGCACGCCCAGGCCCAGGATGTCCATGAACACCCCGTGGCGCGTGATGCGCTCGGCGAAGTGCTGCGTGAGGTAGCTGCGCAGCACGTCGATCACGTGGCCGGCGGGCTCGTGCGTGACGAACAGCGGGATGCCGGCGCGGCCGCACATGGCCACCAGGCGATCGGACGGGTTCTGGCCATCGGCCACCACCACCACGGGCGGCTCCAGCGTCACGATGCGCTGGATGCGGCGCTCCTGGTCTTCCGACGTGGAGTTCTCGAAGTAGGCGTGCTCGCGCCGCCCCACGATCTGCACGCGGTAAGGGTGGATGTAGTTGAGGTAGCCCACCAGGTCGGCGGCCGACTGGGCCGTCTGCACCGCCTCTTCGTCGAAACGGCGTTCGGGGTGGGCGTGCCCGGCGATCCATTCCCAGCGCAAGGCGCCGCGGTTGGCTTCGAACAGGACTTCGGCGCTGACGATGGCGAGGTCTTGGGCGCTCACGTTGGCCTGGGGTGGGGTTGTGTTCGCTGGGCGCCGCCGGGCTTGTTCAGGCCACGGACTTCAGGGGCTGCCAGCGCTCGATCAGGTCGTGCACCGTCGTGGCCTCGGACTCGGTCTTGAGCCGCTCGCGCAGTTCACGGTCCGATAGCAGCTCGGCGATCTCGGAGAGGATCTCAAGGTGGCGCTGGGTGGCGGCCTCGGGCACGAGCAGAAAGATCA
>CALAKR010000192.1 GCA_937923225.1 uncultured Aquabacterium sp.
GGGCTGCACTGGCTGGTCACCGGCGAGACGGTCGGCGGCACGCGTCTGTACCCGCAGCGCAACCTGCTGGACCGGCACACGGCCTTGCGCCTGTACACCGAAGGCAGCGCCTGGTTCTCGACCGAGAGCGGCCGCAAGGGCTTGATCAAGGCGGGGCAGTACGCCGATTTCATCGCCCTGTCGGATGATTACTTCGGCATCCCGGAGGCGCGCATCAAGGATCTGAGCGCCGTGCTCACCGTGGTCGGCGGCAAAGTGGTGCACGGCGATGAGGAGTTCAAGCCGCTCGCGCCCCCGCTGCCCTCGCCCAGCCCGGACTGGTCGCCTGTGGGGCGCTACAGCCGGTTGTCCGTTCAGGGCTCGGCACAGGCCAGCCACGCGGCTGCGAACTGTTGCGCCACACCGTGCGGTGTGCATGGGCACCGCCACCTGTTCGCTGCCTTGTCCAGGCCGCCGGTGGGTGATCTGGGCTCGTTCTGGGGCGGGCTGGGTTGCGGGTGCGCGTTCTGATCCGCCGGGCTCAGGGTTGAGTTTGACCGCGACAAGCCTGTGCTGATTGACGCATCACGGACTGTGCCGCCTCCAGCTGCTGAGGCGTGGCCGCGGACAGCGAGGTGTTGAGCACGTCGTCCGGCATGGCATCGGCCACGCGCCGCGCGTAGCAGGCACAGAACTCGCGGATGGCCGCATCGGTCTGGGCTGCCTGGGTCGGGTCGGCGCGTTGGCTCTGGATGCAGCGGTCCACGGTACGTGCGGCGAACTGGTCGCGTTGTTCTCGCGATACCTGTGCCTGGGTCACGGTGGTGGCCAGCATCAGCGCGCTCAATAAAATGGCAGCCCGTGGGGGCAGGGCAGTGCGGATCATGTTCATGGCGTCTCCCGAAAGGTCATTGGGTATCAGGATGGCATGAGCGGCATGACCCCGTCGGTGACCTTGTTGCCCGCGCGTACTGCCCGGCGCTTTCAGGGCCCGAAGTCGTCTGCGGGATCGTCCACGACGACGCCATGGTCGTCCACTTCCATGTTCCACAGCCGGCCATCCGATGCAATCACCTGGGCGCGGCTGTAGGGGCAGGCATGTGCCAGCGCTTGACGGGCCTGCACCAAGGCCAGCGCCAGGGTCGGTTGGCCCGAGGGCGGGCGGGGCGGATCTTCGAAGAACAGGATGGTGTAATGCGTTGCCATCGGTCTGACCTCCTGGCTGTCCTTGTACCCCAGTACCGCCTGGCGGGCCAGTGCTATAGTCCCGCAACACCAGGGGATATGTGGTCGCGAGCCCGTTGGCGCACGTCTCCCCCTATCTGAAGAACAAACACACCACGCGGCTGGACGGTCTCATCCGCTTCCGGTCGCCTTGTTCATGAGCGCACGCCGAACATCCCCGCCCGAGGTGTACCTTCCTCCCTCCGAGGACATCCCCTTCAACCCCCGGGTGCCCGGCATCGACTACGGGGTGCTCGACAGGCTGCTGGGCTATGCCGTGCGCCGTGCGCAGATCGTGCAGTACGAGCTGTTCATCGCGGGGCTGGCCCGCTGGAACATCACGCCGCCGCGCTTTTCCGCCATGGTGATCATCTCCCGCAACCCGGATCTCAAGCTCACCGAGCTGGCTGATGTGCTGGGCATTGCCCGTTCGGGCGCCGTGGCGCTGATCAACTCGCTCGAAGGCATGGGCTATGTGCGCCGCGTGCCGTGCCCCACGGACAAGCGCGCCCTCGGGCTGCAGCTCACCGACCAGGGCCGAGCCGATCTGCAGGCCATCACCGAGGCCGTGGAGGCTTCCGACCGGCGCGGGGCCCAGGCCTTGACCGAGGCGGAGCAGGCACAACTGCTCGCACTGCTGGCCAAGATCGCCGGCAGCGGCGCTAACGCTTGAGCGTTGTCCATGGCTACGCCGCCGGTCAGCCCGTTCTACGCGCACCTGTCGCGCCTGCGCTTCATCAAGCGCTGGGGCCTGATGCGCAATGCCACCGAAGAAGACGTGGCCCAGCACAGCTGGGAAGTGGCCGTGCTGGCCCATGCGCTGGCCCTGATCGCCCGCGATGTGCTGGGCAAGCCCATCGATCCCAACGCCGTGGCCACGCGCGCGCTTTTTCATGACGCCACCGAGGCCATCACGGGCGATCTGCCTACACCCGTGAAATACTCGCCGGCCATGCGCCAGGCCACGGCCCACCTGGAAGATCAAATCGGCCAGGAAATGATCAAGCTGCTGCCTGCGCCTCTGCAGCCGGGCGTGCAATCGGCCATGGACCACACGCAGTGGCCCGAGCACGAAGCCCAACTCGTCAAGGCCGCCGACCGCCTGGCCGCCTGGCTCAAATGCCGTGCCGAACTGCGCTACGGCAACCGCGAGTTCGAGCAGGCGGCTCAGCAGATCGAACGCAAGATCCTCGAACACATGCTGCCCGAGGTGCGCTACTTTCTGGACACCTTCGGCCCCGCCTACGACCTCACACTCGATTCGCTGATGCGTGGCGAGTGAGGTCAGGCGCCCCTGAACCCTTGTTGTACCGACCCATGCCTGCACGCTCCGCCGCCAAGAAGCCCGCTGCCCCAGCCCAGGATCAGCACGATCACAACCATGGTCATCAACATGGCCCTGCTTGCGGCCCGGCGTGCGGGCACGATCACGAGCGGCCTCGCCGTCTGACCGTGTTCAGCCCGGCTGGTGTCGTGGCCAAGGCCGGCAACGCCCGCAAGGCCATCAAGCGGCTCAAGGCCCTGGGTTTTAATGCCTCGCTGGACCTCAATGCCCTGAGCAAGCACCAGCGCTTCGCGGGCGATGACGATGTCCGCCTGGCGGCGCTGCACCGTGTGGCCCAGGATTCGCCCGATGTGGCCCTGGCTGCCCGTGGTGGCTACGGCTTGATGCGCCTGCTGGACCGCATCGACTGGCCACTGATCGCGCGCAGCGTGGAGCGCGGCACTGCCTGGGTGGGCTACAGCGATGTCACCGCCTTCCAGCTGGCGGCCCTGGCGCACAACGCTGCGGGCTCGGCCAACACGCCGCACGGCGTCACGGCCGGCGTGTGGGCCGGCCCCATGGCCTGCGGTGATTTTGGCAATGATGAACACCTCGACGGTGGGGACGACATCACCCAGGAGTGCTTTGTGGAGGCCATGACCGGCCAGCTCGAAGCCGTGGGCTTTCGCACCGAGGCCGGTTTCGATGGCCTGGAAGCGGGCGGCCGCCTGTGGGGCGGCAACCTGTCCATCCTGCAGGCCCTGCTGGGTACGCCGCATTTCCCCAAGATCCGCAACGGCGTCCTCTTCCTGGAGGATGTGAACGAGCACCCCTATCGCATCGAACGTGCGCTGCTGCAGCTGCATCAGGCCGGTGTGCTGGATCAGCAAAAGGCCATTCTGCTGGGGGCCTTCACCGACTACAACAAGTCCCCGCTGGACAGGGGCTACACCATCAAGTCGGCCATCGAGCACCTGAGTGGCCTCACGCGCACGCCGATCCTCACCGGCCTGCCCTTTGGCCACGTGCCCACCACGCTCTCACTTCCGCTGGGGCGGAAAGTGAATGTGGCGGTTCAGGGACGCGATGTCTTCGTGATGTGGTGACGGGGCAGCAGTCCCTTGAGGATGGTGCAGAATCAACGGCATGCGTTTGTTCTGGACCTTCCTCCTGTTCAGTGCCTGCCTGCCCGCCTGGGCTGACCATGCCTATGCGCTGTTCGGGGACATCAAGTACCCGCCCGGGTTCACCCACTTCGAGTACGTCAACCCGGATGCGCCCAAGGGTGGCCAGATCACGCTGGTGCCGCCCCTGCGCATCACCAACTTCGACAAGTACAACCCCTTCACCCTGAAGGGCAACGCGCCGCCCGACCTGGGCGAACTGGTCTTCGAGACCTTGCTCACCGGCAACCTGGATGAGCCCACCACGTCCTATGGCCTGCTGGCCGAAGACATCGAGGTGGCTGCGGACAAGCGCTCGGCCACCTTCCGCCTGAACCCCAAGGCGCGCTTTCACAATGGCGACGCCGTGCTGGCCGTCGATGTGAAAAGCTCGTTCGACCGCCTGATGAGCAAGCAGGCCGCGCCGGCCTTCCGCTCCGTGTTCGGTGAGATCCAGGGCGTCACCATCGTCGACCAGCGCACCGTGCGCTTCGATTTCAAGCGCGCCAACGCCGAGCTGCCGCTGCTGGCTGGCTCCATGCCCGTCTTCAGCCACAAGTGGGGGATGGGCAAGGACGGCAAGCTCAAGCCCTTCGACCAGATCATCACCGACATCCCCATCGCTTCGGGGCCCTACCGCATCGGCCGCGTCAACTTCGGCACGGACCTCACCTACGAGCGTGACCCCAAGTACTGGGCCCGTGACCTGAACGTGCGCAAGGGGCACTACAACTTCGACCGCATCACCGAGAAGGTCTACCAGGACGACACGGCCAAGCTCGAGGCCTTCAAGGCCGGCGAGTTCGACATGGTCCAGGTGTTCTCGGCCCGTGAATGGGCGCGCCGCTACATCGGTGCCAAGTTCGACAGCGGTGAGCTGGTGCGCCGTGAGCTCAAGCACCACAACGCGTCTGATTTCCAGGGTTACTTCCTGAACACGCGCCGGGCCAAGTTCAAGGACCCCCGTGTGCGCCGCGCCCTCAACCTGGCGATGGACTACGAGTGGATGAACCGCCAGCTGTTCTTCAACGCCTACACACGGGTCAAGGGCTACTTTGGCGATGGCGATTTCGAGGCGCGTGACCTGCCCGGCCCTGATGAGCTGGCGCTGCTGGAGCCCCTGCGCAAGCACCTGCGCCCTGAGCTGTTCACCCAGCCCGTGCCGTTGCCGCCCAACACCAACCCGCCTGGCAGCCTGCGGGCCAACCTGCGCGAAGCCCGCCGTCTGCTGGCCGAGGCGGGCTGGACCTACCGCGATGGCGCGCTGCGCAACGCCGGGGGTGAGATCTTCGAAGTGGAGTTCCTGGAAAGCACCAGCAGCATGGCCCGCGTGCTGACGCCTTACATGCAGAACCTGGCCAAGCTGGGCATCACCGCCCGCTACAAGATGACGGATTTTGCGGTGCTGCAAAAGCGCATGGATGTCTTCGACTACGACATCACCATCAATCGTCTGCTGGGCAGCCTGGCGCCGGGCAACGAGCTGGTCGACCGCTTCGGCTCCAAGTCGGCCGACGTCGAAGGCTCCAACAACATCCTGGGCATCAAGAACCCGGCGGTGGACGCGCTGCTGGACAAGGTGATCAGCGCGCACAGCCGCCCCGAACTGGCCGCGGCGCTCAAGTCGCTGGACCGCGTGCTGCGTTTCGAGCACCTCACCGTCACCCACTGGCACTCACCCACGCACCGGGTGGCCTACTGGAACCACCGCTTCGCCGAGCCATCGGTGATGCCGCTGTACTACCAGCCTGAAAACTGGATCCTGTCCACCTGGTGGGCCAAGCAACCCGGGAAGTGACGCCTATGTGGTCCTACATCCTCAAGCGCATGCTGCTGATGATCCCGACCCTGCTGGGGGCGCTGGCCATCACCTTCGGGGTGATCCAGTTCGTGCCCGGCGGGCCGGTGGAGCAGATGGTGGCCCAGTTGCGCGGGCAGGGCGGTGGCGGCGGGGAGTCTGCCGGCTCCAGCGGCGCCGGCTACCGTGGCCGCCAGGGTGTGGATGCCGCCCAGATCGAAGAGATCAAGCAACTCTACGGTTTCGACAAGCCGCCCCATGAGCGCTTCGTGCAGATGGTCGTCTCCTTCGCCAAGTTCGATCTGGGCAAGAGCTTCTTTCACCACCAGGACGTGTGGGGCCTGATCAAGGAAAAGCTGCCGGTGTCCATCACGCTGGGCCTATGGACCTTCGTGCTCAGTTACCTGATATCGGTGCCGCTGGGCATTGCCAAGGCGGTGCGTGCCGGCAGCCGTTTCGATCTGGTCACCAGCATCATCGTGCTGTTCGGCTATGCCATCCCGGGCTTCGTGCTGGGCGTGCTGCTGCTGGTGCTGTTCGGTGGCGGCACCTTCCTGGCCTGGTTCCCGCTGCGCGGCCTCACGTCGCCCAACTGGGATGAGCTGAGCCTGTGGGGCAAGGTGGTGGATTACCTGTGGCACATCGCGCTGCCGGTCACGGCCAGCGTGGTGGGCAGCTTTGCCACGCTGACCATGCTGACCAAGAACGCCTTCCTCGAAGAGATCCGCAAGCAGTACGTGATCACCGCCCGGGCCAAGGGCCTGGAAGAGCGCCGCGTGCTGTGGAAGCACGTGTTCCGAAACGCGCTGATCCCCATCATCACGGGCTTTCCGGCGGCCTTCATCGGGGCCTTCTTCACGGGCGCGCTGCTGATCGAAACCCTGTTCTCGCTCGACGGGCTGGGCCTGCTGGGCTATGAATCCGTGATCCGGCGTGATTACCCGGTCGTGCTGGGCACCTTCTACCTCTTCACGCTGATCGGGCTGCTCACCAAGCTGGTCAGCGACCTGTGCTACGTCTGGGTCGACCCCCGGGTGAAGTTCGACTGACGGGACGGACATGAGCCAAACCACCTCTGCGCCCATGCCCACTGCCGCCGCTTCCCAGGCCTCATCAACATCGCCTGCGCGCCGCGCCTGGCTGCGCTTCAAGCGCCACCGCCTGGGCTACTGGAGCCTGATCATCTTCAGTGTGCTGGTGGTGATCAGCCTCTTCGCCGAGGTGCTGTCCAACGACAAGCCCCTGATCGCGCGCTACAACGGCCACTGGTACGCGCCCATCTTCCAGGATGTGCCCGAGACCGCGTTCGGCGGTGATTTCGACACGCCCACGGATTACCTTGATCCCTTCATCGTCGAGCAGTTCGAGAAGCCGGGCAACTTCGCGCTGTATCCGCCCAACCGCAATCACTTCAACACCATCAACTACTTCGCCAAGGAGCCCAACCCGTCGCCGCCCTCCAGCGACAACTGGCTGGGCACCGATGACCGCGGTCGTGACGTGCTGGCCCGGTTGCTCTATGGTTTCAGGGTGTCGGTGCTGTTCGCGCTGGCGCTCACCGCTATCGGCGTGGTGCTGGGTGTGCTCACCGGCGCCATCCAGGGCTTCTACGGCGGGCGC
>CALAKR010000193.1 GCA_937923225.1 uncultured Aquabacterium sp.
CTGCCCGTGGTGGATCGAGGTTCGCGAGGCATGGGCGACGGTGGGATGGTGGACATGAAAAAGGCCGCTGAAGCAGCGGCCTTGGAAGCGGGGGGCGCGTGCCTTACTTGGCGCGACCGATCTCCACGCGGCGGTTCTCGCTGGAGTAGGGATCAGCCTTGTTCTTGGGATCGGACGAGCCCAGGCCCACAGCCTCGAGCATGCTGCCGTCGGCGCCCTTTTGCACCAGGTAGCTGCGCACGGATTCTGCGCGGCGCTGCGACAGCGCCAGGTTGCCGGCCTGCGAGCCGGAGGCATCGGCGTGGCCCACGATCTTGACCTGGCGGCCCGACGAGCCGCGCTTGCCGCGCAGCACTTCGGCGAACACGTCGAGCTGGCGCTTGAGCAGTTCGGGCAGCACGGCCGAGCCCAGCGCGAACGACGAGGCGGGCAGCGAGTACTTGATGGCGGGCTTGAAGCCCATGCACTTGAAGCCGTTCGCTTCGAGTTCCTTGCAGGCGTCTTCCGGGAAGAGGCCTTCCTTGACGGAGGCGGCATCCGGCACGGTGCTGCCGACATCGACGGGACCGGCAGCCGCGCCGGCGTCGGCGGGGGCGGATGCGGCGTCCTGGGCCCAGGCGGGCGAGGCGCCCAGGGCCGCCGTCAGCAGGCAGGCGGCCAGCAGGCGCGCAGCGTGCGATTCAGAGGTTTGGGGGCGGTTCATGGCAGGTGCTCCTTACGGTAATTCTGCAATCATAGACTCAACGGTGCGGGCGGGGTAGGGGCCATGTCCCTGAGCTTAGGGATGGCCCTGCCCTTCTGATCAGGTCACAGGCCTTGCGGGGCCTGGATCGATCCGAACCAGCGCTTTTCCAGATCCTCCAGGAATCCAGACCCACGCAGCTGCAGCAAGGTTTCATTGATTTCCTTGCGGCGGGCGCTGCCCACCGGCAGGGCGAAGCCGTAATGCTGCCGCGCGAATGTGTCACCCGCCAGCGCGACTTTTTCATTTTCCGCAGGGTGGGTGGACATCCAGTAGCGCAGCATGGGCGCGTCGTAGACCACGGCCTTGACGTCCTTCTTGAGCAGGGCGGCCATGGCCG
Source organism: uncultured Aquabacterium sp. (assembly GCA_937923225.1). Taxonomy (GTDB): domain Bacteria; phylum Pseudomonadota; class Gammaproteobacteria; order Burkholderiales; family Burkholderiaceae_C; genus Aquabacterium. The sequence goes on from CALAKR010000193.1 coordinate 1,083, forward strand.
AATCCACCGTGTCGTGGCCCTCGACCGGGATACCGCCCAGCTTGTTCAGGTAGGCGTCGCTGGAGCTGCCCTCCACGGTGCCCACGATCTGGCCCTGCAGGTCGGCGATGCCGCGCACCTGGGTGTTCAGGCGCGTGACCGTCAGCGTGGAGGTGAACACGGCGGTGATGTAGGAGGTGAAGGCGATGCCGCCCAGCATCCACACCACGGCCAGCAGTCGACCCGGGGTGCCATTGGGCGTCTTGTTCTCGCAGCCGCCGGCGATCAGGATGTTGGTGGACCACCAGAGGGATTCCTTGAAGCCGGCCCAGGCGGGGGCGGGGAAGCTCTCTTCGTTGTCCTTGTGCTCGAACCACCACAGCAGCCAGGACACCAGCAGCAGCGCCAGGATCAGGGCGCCGAAGCCGCCCAGCACCGGCGCCGAGGCCAGGCCTTCGAGCGCGACCCAGATCGAGCCGGCCTGGGCCACGGGCGACATGATCTGCAGGCCTGATTCGAAGAAGGGGTGCGAGAAGTCGAGTACCTTCTCACGCTCTTCGGTGATGCTGAGCGCGCCAACGCCCACATCGACCTGGCTCTTCTGCAGCGCTTCGAGCGTTTCAGGCACTGTCTCCATCGGCACCCACTCGAAACGCCAGCCTTCCTGCTGGGCGATGGCGTTCCACAGGTCGACGCTGTAACCCTTCCATTGGCCGTTTTCTTCGTAGGCGAAGGGCTTGGCCGGCTTGACGGCCACGCGCATCACGCCCGGCGTGCGGGGTTTGTCGAGCGCACTGCTGGCGGCTGGGGCCGCCGCCGGGGCGGCGGTCTGGGCTCCGGCAGGGCCCATCAGGGCGGCGCCGGCCAGCAGAAGGGGCGCGGCCAGACGGGTGATCAGATGTCGCATGGATGTCATGGTGTTGGTCGTCAATCCTCGGCGCCGGTATCGACGCCTTCGTGCTGCCGGACCAAGGAAGCAGGCCCGACTGTAGAAAGCTTTGCGCGCGACTGCCCACCACCGGAACAGTAGGGTTCCGTCCAAAAGGACGGGTCTGCTGTCCGCAATGCCGTGGTTTGGGCTGGCGCCCGTGCGATTTACTCCAGGGAGGCCAGCAGGGCAGCCAGCTCCGGGTCCATCTCGTCGTCACCGCCGCCGGACGAGGCGCTGTCGTCGCCGGACGAGGCGCTGTCGTCGCTGGACGAACTGCTGCTGTCATCGCCGCCCAGGCTGGCGAGCAGCGCGTCGAGGTCGTCATCGCCGCTGCTGCTGTCGCTGGACGAGGAGGACGAGTCGTCGCCCAGGCCCGCCAGCAGTGCGTCGAGGTCGTCGTCACTACCACTGCTGCTGTCACTGCTGCTGGACAGCAGGTCGTCGTCATTGTTGCTGGCGGCGGGCTTGCTGCTGGGCGTCGGTTTGCGTGTGACCACCGTGAGCTGGGAGCCGATGCCGATCTTGGTGTCCACGCCCACACGAGGCTTGGAGGAGGACGGAGGCGCGGCCTTGCCCAACGCGGCGCCGTTGACGGCGTCCAGGCCGGCCAGGCGCAGCTCGGGCGCGCCCTTGTGGGCCAGCAATGGGCTGATGCCCCAGTCGCGCAGGGTGGTGGCGGCGTCGGTGTTCAGCAGGCGCTCGGTGGTGGGCAGGGCGATGGTGTCACCGTCCTTGTCCTTGAAATGGTAGAAGGGCAGGTCGCCGATGGCCAGGCCGTCGTTGCCGGCCACGGCGCAGGCCGCCAGCAGGGCGGGGTGGCCCCACAGCATGCCGCGCAGTCCTTCGCTCGCCGTGAACTCTTCGAAATCGAAGCTGCTGATCGGGTCGCTGCGCTTGCCGTAGGGGTGGCGCAGCATGAAGCGCGGGGCCATCAGGCTCAGATGGCTGGCCGAGGGCAGGCCCTGCAGGGCGCGCAGGGCCTCCTGCACCAAGGCGTGCGGCGGTTTCTTTCGGTCGGTCAGGCCGTCGATGCTGAAGCTGGTCACGAAGGGCGCGTTGGCCTGCTGCGCGATCTGGGCGATGCGGCCCAGCAGTTCGGCGTGCGGCGGCGTGGCCTCGAACTGGTACAGGCCGCACAGCAGGGTGTAGCCGCCCGTCTTGTCCTGCGAGGGGTTCTCGACCAGCAGCTTGTACAGCGCCGTCTCGGACAGATCATCGGTGCTGCTGAGATCCGCGGCGAACTCTTCGGCGCTCAGGTCGATCAGGTGCACCTGCAGGCCGGGGCCGGTCTCCAGGCGGCGCAGCAGGAAGTCGGCGCCGCGCCACAGCGATTCCAGCGTCTGGAAATCGGCATGGTGCAGCACGGCGCGCAGCGCGTCGGACAGGGCGTTGTCCACCGAGGCGATCAGCGCATCCTTGTTGGGGCTGGCGGCCGGCACGATGAAGGGCGCGACGATGCTGCGGATCAGCGCGTCGGCGCCACCGCTGGCGGCGGGCGCGTCATCAGGGGCGCTGGGCAGGCCGACCAGGCGGGCGAAATCGCTCAGCTTGGCGTCGGCGGCCGGGGCGGCGCCACGGGCCTTGGACTTGCGGCTGGTGCGCGAGGCCTTTCGGGCCTTGCCGTCGGCCCAGCCCTGCACGGTGGCGGCGGCTTTGGCGAAGGTGGCGGTATCGTTCAGTTGCTTGCGCAGGCTGGACAGCTGCGAGAACAGCGCCAGGTTGCGGTAGAGCTCGTCGGGGTGGAAGGATTCCAGCTCGGTGATGTCGATCTCGATGGTGCCCTGCTCGCCCAGTGGCAGGTTGAGCTTGACGTCCAGGCGTGAGAGCGCGTCTTCCAGGGTGTCGAACTCCACCGGGATCGGCTTGCGTCTGGCCAGGTCACTGCCCGTGTCCAGGCGGCCAGCGGCCGCGCCGCCGCTGAAATCACCCAGCAGGGCGATGCGCACGGGGCGCTTGGGCGCCCAGGTCGGGGCGGTACGGTCGAGTTGACCGAAGTTGGGTGTCCAGTCGGTGCTCATGGAAGGCTCCCTGCGGTGCCGCGCAGACGTGTGCGAACAACGCGGCGGTTCAGACGATGGATGGATTTATTCGAATTCTTCGAGCGTGAAATGGGCGGCGCCGTAGTCGTCCGAGCAGGGCGCGCCGGCATCACAGATGGGCTTGCCGGCGAACACCGAGCCCGCCCCCTTGTGCTTGCGCCAGGCCGCCTCGGCTTCCTCGCGAGGGAACTCGGTGAAGCCGCCCTCGCTGTGTCCGCCCGCTTCGGTGAAGTCACGCGGGCGGCTGGAGACGATGACGACGAAGTGGTCGGTGCCGGCGGGGCCGGCAGCGTCCATGGGCCAGCTCTTGTCGGGCAGATGGATGTGCTCGCCCGCCTCGATGTGGTTGCTGGGCGCGATCCGGTTCGGGAACAGCTTCATGAAGGTGCCGTCGGTGCTGACCAGCAGCACATAGGCGTAGCCCGATTTGGACGAGGTGAAGGAGAAGCCCAGGCGGTCCTTGCCGATCTGCAGGCGCGGCTTGATGGGCGCGCCCTCCACCGTGAAGCCGGCCGAGGCGTTGGTCACGATGCGGTCGAACTCCTTGATCGGATCGAAGGGGCCGGACGGAGCCGCGGGCTCGACCGATGCGGGCGCGGATGCGGGCGCCGGGTCCGGGGCCGTGGCCACCACGGCGCTGGCGGCGGATGCGGCTGTGCCGGCCGTGGCGGCGTCCTTC
>CALAKR010000194.1 GCA_937923225.1 uncultured Aquabacterium sp.
TCGACATGGTCACCCAACCCCTGGATGACGGATTGCAGGGCCGCCAGGATCAGAGGGTGGTCGTCGATCAGCAAAACCTTCATCACAGCTCCTAGATTGTCTATACCGGGGGGTTTTCCGTGCTTATTTGGCGCACGGGCACCCGTACAGTGTTGATGATAGGGCAGTCCCCCTGTAAGCAACGCGTTGCGGGATCGATGATTGAGGGTCGACTTTCTTTTGCCTGACGAAATGCCCATCCCCACCCCCCGACCGTTGAGCGGCGCTACCACCATGGCAGCGCAGCCCACGGCTCAGACGGCTGCTGCCAGCGCGTCGCTCAATGCGGAGTCCGTGGCGGCCGTGCTGGGCTGCCTGCGCACGGCGCTGGACGCGCGGGATTGGCAAGGCAGCGCGGCTGAAGTGGTGTCCGAGATCGGGCAGCGGCTGAAATGCCTGCGGGTGTCGATCGGCTGGGTGGCGGCGGGGCAGTTGCGCATCGTTGCCCTGTCCGACGGGGTGGTGCTGGCCGAAGGGCAGGCCATTCCCGAGCTGAACCAGGCCATGCTGGAGGCCGTGCACCAGCACACCACGCTGTCGTGGCCCCAGGCCACGCGCAACGCCGTGCGCATCACCCTGGCCCACCAGAGCCTGTTCAAGGTGCAGGGCCTGGGCGGCGTGGTCAGCGTTCCGCTGGCCCACAAGGGCCGTGTGATCGGGGTGATCACCTGCGAGCGCTCCGTCACGTCCGATCCGCTCGCGGTGCGGGTGATCGACGAGGTGGTGCGGGTGGCCTTCGAGCCGCAGGAAGTCCGCTGGCTGGAGCAACTGGCGGAAGGGCTGGCCCCCTTGCTATACCTGCGCTACAAGCTGGACCGGCCTTTCTCCGAGCGGGTGCGTGCCAAGGCCATCGTGCTGAGCTATCGCCTGAAGGATCCGTCCGAGCGCCGCCTGCGCTGGTCGATGCTGTCGGGCATCTTCTTGTTGACGGTAGGTCTGCTGTGGCCCATGCCTTATCACGTGAGCGCGACGGCCCGCCTGGAAGGCGCGGTGCAGCGTGTGCTCAGTGCTGCCCAGGATGGCTACCTGCGTGAGGTGCACGTGCGCCCGGGTGATGTGGTCAAGGCGGGTCAGGTGCTGGCCGAGCTGTCCGACGATGAGCTGCAGACCTCCCGCCGCGCACGGCAGGCCGAGGTGGCGCAGCAGGAAAACTCATTTGCCGAGGCCTTCGCGCGCGGAGACCGTGCCCAGGCGGCCCAGGCCCAGGCCAAGCTGGCCGAGGCCAAGGCGCAACTGGGGCTGGTCGAGCAGCAACTGGCGCGCGTGCGCCTCACAGCGCCTTTCGATGGCGTCGTGATCCAGGGGGATCTGCGCCAGCAACTGGGTGGGCCCGTCAAGCGTGGTGAGACCCTGCTCACGCTGGCGCCCGGCCTGGACTGGCGCGTGATTTTGGAGGTGAGCGAATCCGACGTGGCGAAACTGGAGCGCGGTCAACCTGCTTCGCTGCGCCTGGCGGCCATGCCGGGGCAGCCCATCGCGCTGGTGCTGGCCCGTGTCACCCCCGTGGCCCACAGCACCGCCGATGGCGTGCGCTACGAGGTCGAGGCCTGGCCGGCAGGCAAGGGCGCCGGTCTGGCGGGGCTGCGGCCCGGCCTGGAAGGAGTGGCGAAGGTCGAGCTGCCCGCGCGGCCTTTGCTCACCCGCTGGTTCATGCGCGCCTGGGATTGGCTGGGCATGCTGACCTGGTCGTGGTTCTAAGCCGCGGGGCGCACCATGCAGGACACCCTCCTGTCTCCCTACTGGTACCGCATCTCGGCGCTGCACCCGCGGCTCAAGCCGCATGTGTCGGTGCGCATGCAGACCACGCGCGGCCAGGCCTGGTACGTGATGTTCAACCAGGCCACCGGGCGTTATCACCGTGTCAATGCCCAGGCGTATGAACTGGTCGGCCGGCTCGATGGCCGGCACAGCGTGGACGAGGTCTGGAGCGTGCTGCTCGATCAGCTGGGCGATGAGGCCCCTTCGCAGCACGACGTGATCCGCATCCTGGGCCAGATGACCGATGCCGGCCTGATCCAGGCCGAGGTGGCGCCCGATGTGCGGCAACTGGTCAAGGATGGCCATGAGCGCCATCGCAAGGAAAAGCGCGCCCGCCTCAACCCCTTGTCGTTCAGGTTGGGGCTGTTCAACCCTTCGGCCATGCTCGAACGCCTGGTGCCGCTGGGCAGGTTGTTCTGGAACAGCTGGGCCACGGCCTTCTGGTTCCTGCTGGTGATCGGGGCCACCTGGGCCGTGCTGGTGAACCTGTCCGAGGTGCTGGCCTATGGTCGCCATTACTTCATGTCGCCGGGCTATCTGGCCGCGGCCTGGGTGATCTACCCGTTGATGAAGGCCCTGCACGAGTTGGGGCATGCACTGGCGCTGCGGCGTTATGGCTGCGAGGTGCCCGAGGTGGGGGTGAACTTCTTCATGTTCGTGCCCATGCCTTATGTGGATGCGAGTTCGTCGAACCGGCTGGTCAACCGATGGCAGCGTGCGCGCATCAGCGTGGCGGGCATCGGGGTTGAACTGGCCCTGGCGGCCCTGGCGGCCATCGTGTGGCTGAACGTGGAGGACGGCTTGATTCGCCAGGCCAGCTTCGTGGTGATGAGCCTTGGCGGGCTGTCCACCTTGCTGTTCAACGGCAACCCCTTGATGAAGCTCGACGGCTACTACGTGCTGTGCGACACGCTGGACCTGCCCAACCTGGCTGGCCGCAGCGGCCGCATGATGGGGCAGGTGTGGCGGATGCTGTTCATGGGGCTGCTGGGCGTACGACGAGATGCCTTCGACAACAACATCACCGCGGCCGACGCATTCGAGCGCTGGGCCTTGTGGCTGTATGCGCCGGCCTCGTGGGTGTACCGCGTCGCGGTCAGTGCGCTGATCGTGAGCTGGGCGGCCGACAAGGCCACCTGGCTGGGCGTGGGCGTGGCGGCATGGTCCTTCTGGACCCTGTTCGCCCAACCCATCTGGGCGTGGACGCAGGCGCTGGCATCGCAACCCAGTGTCACGGCGCTGCGTGGGCGGCTGGTCACGGCCGTGGGCGGGGCGGTGGTGCTGGGTGGGGCCGCCGCGATGCTGGTGCCGCTGCCTTCGTCGATGGTGGTCGAGGGCATGGTCTGGTTGCCTGACGATGCCCTGGTGCGGGCCGCTGCCGATGCCGAGGTCGAGACGGTGTGGGCGCGCAGCGATACGCCCGTGGAAGAGGGCGCCAAGCTGGTGTCGCTGAAATCCCCCACGCTCAGCGCCCAGCGCGAAGTGTTGCAGGCCCAGATCGAACGCTCCGAGGCCGAGTTCAATGCCTCGTTCGGCAGCGAGCCCTTGAAGATGCGCAATGCCCAGGAGGCGCTGGCGCGTGATCGGGCCACCCTGGCGCAGGTCGACCGGGATCTGGCGGCCAATGTGCTGCGTGCGGGCACATCCGGCAGGTTCGTGATGTCCCGC
>CALAKR010000195.1 GCA_937923225.1 uncultured Aquabacterium sp.
GCTGATCAACGAACCGGTGGTGACCGTTTACCTGGGCGCTGGTTGCAAAGCCAAGATCACCCGCAAGTTCGTGGCCTTTGCTGATCCGCCCGGTCTGGCCATCGGTGCTGACAGCCCAATGGCTGCCAACGCTCGTGGCCCCGTGGTGGGCGATGGTTCCCCGCTGGCCGCTGCGCCGTCGGGTGCCGTGGACGAGCGTGCGGCTTCGTCGACGCGCGCGGCGCGCACAAGCGGCACAACGCCCCGGCCAGCCAAGGTTCCCGCCGCCCGCAAACCCCGTGATGCCGCCAGTAATGGCGTGATCACGGAGGGCCCTGCCACCAGCCTGGCCAGTGCCACGGCGCCGCTCAAGGTGAGCCCGGATCGCCGTTCCAGCACGCCCGCCAAGGCGGCCGTGAATGAGCCGCCCAAGCGCGAGTCTTCACGCCTGGTGCTCGACCCGGCCGAGGCCGATGCCTTGGTCATTCCCAATCTGATGATGACCTCCGCCATGAGCGGAATTGCTGCGGACATCGATGCGCCGGAAGTCAAGGCTCGACGGGCCGCGGCTGCTGCGCTGTGGACTGCGATGAACTCATCGCCGGAGCAACTGGCGCGTGACCGCCAGCGCATGCAGGAGCTTGAGCAGCGCCTGGCGCACCTGCAGCAGGAATCCACAGGCGCACAGAGCCGTGTGGCCGCCATGGAAGCCCGCGTGCGCGAGGCCGAAGACCAGCGCCTGCGCCACCCCCTGGTGTATGCACTGGTGGCGCTGGTGGTGCTGCTGGCCGCTGCCGTGGCCTGGTTGGCCATGCGCCGACGCAGCCAGCCGGCTGAGGCTGCGCAGTCCTGGTGGCAGGGTGAGCCCGGTGATGGCGGTGGTGCACCCCAAGGTGATGGGGCTCATGCCGCAGAGCCGGCGCCGTCGATGGCCGAGCCCTCACTGGCTCGTACGTCGGCCGAGTTCATGCCGGTGCGTCCGGCCGCCACACCGCCCAGTGCACCGCTGGCCGATACCGCCGCGCCTGTGGCAGCCGCTGCAGCCTCTGTGGCGGCCCCCGCCATGGCGAACGAATCGACCACCAGCAGCCGTGCCATGCTGATCAAGCCGGCCGCGCAAGAGGCCCGCGAAATCACGGTCGAGGAGCTGATCGACCTGGAGCAGCAGGCCGAGTTCTTCGTGGTGCTGGGGCAGGACGACGCGGCAATCGAGTTGCTCGAAGGCCATGTGCAGAGCACGGCCGGTGCCAGCCCCTTGCCGCACCTGAAGCTGCTCGAGATCTACCAGCGCCTGGACCGCCGCGACGACTACGAGCGCGTGCGCGAAGCCTTCAACGGCCGCTTCAACGCCTATGCCCCGTCATGGGAGTCCGATCTGCAGCACGGCCACGCGCTGGAAGACTACCCCGGTGTGATCGACCGCCTGCAGAACCTGTGGTCCGTGCCCGCCAAGGCCATGGACGTGCTGGAGGTGTCCCTCACCCGCGCTGATGGCAGTGCCGAGACCTTCGATCTCCCGGCCTACCGCGAGTTGCTGTTCCTCTATGGCGTGGCTCGTGATCTGTCCGAGCGCGAAGCCCAGGACCGCACCCCCGTGGACCTGCTGCTGCCCGTTCAGGCTGGTGGGGCCGACGATGCCGATGACATCAGCCCGCCTACCATGCTGCAGCCCCTGATGGCCACGCGCCCAGTCAAGGCCCTGCCAGAGGTGACGCCCAGCCTGAGCCTGGACCTGTCGCTGGATGATCCCGCGCCGGTCGATGACGATGGTGGCGCCAGGGTGGACATGGACGATGCCGACAAGGACAAGCCTCAAGGTGGTACCGGCAACAGCATCGACTTCGAGCACGTGGACCTGCCCCAGAACAACAAGGGCTGATCTTCTTTCAGAGCGCCTGATCGCTGTCGGTGGTCTGCGCACCCGGCCCGGTGGTGCTGTTGCCTGCGCTCTGCAGCGCCTGCAGGATCAGCTGCTTGTTGAGCCGCTCCGACAGCAGCTCGGTGAAGGTCAGCACGAACTGCCGCAGGTAGCTGCCCCGCTTGAAGGCGATGCGGGCCACGTTGCTGCCGAACAGGTGGCCCACAGGGCGCCAGGTGAGCTCGCCACCGGGGCCGAACAAGGGGTCGTCCTTGACCACCATGTCGGCCACCAGGCCGATGCCCAGGCCCAGTCGGGTGTAGGTCTTGATGATGTCGGCATCGATGGCTTCCAGCACCACATGGGGTGTCAGGCCCCGCTGCGCGAAGGCCTTGTCGATGCGCGAGCGCCCGGCGAACGAAGGGTGGTAGCTGATCAGCGGCTCGGCCGCCAGTTGCTCCAGCGTCAGGCGCGGTGCTTCGGCCAGGGGGTGGTCGTGGCGCATCAGGGCCACGTGCTGCCACTCGTACAGCGGCAGCGTCACCAGCTCTTCGTAGTTGGCCAGTGATTCAGTGGCCAGGCCCACATCGGCCACGTCGTCCAGCACCATGCGGGCCACCTGCTCCGGGTTGCCCTGGTGCAGGCTGACGGACACTTTGGGAAAGCGCTTGC
>CALAKR010000196.1 GCA_937923225.1 uncultured Aquabacterium sp.
CCGTCGATCACGGCGGTGATGTCGGCGATGCGCTTGCTGGAGTCGCTCACCTCTGCCATGGCCTTGATGGCATCCTGCATCACGCTCTGGCTGCGCTCGGCCGTCTCGCCGGCCTGGCGCGACAGGGTGTCGGCCTGGCGGGCGGTCTGCGCGCTGTTCTGCACGCCCTGCGAGAGCTGCACCATGGAGGCGGAAACCTCCTCCAGGTTGCTGGCCTGCTGCTCGGTGCGGGCCGACAGATCCGAGTTGCCCACGGAGATCTCGCCGGCCGCGCCATCGACCGCGCCGCTGGTGTTCTGGACATCCTCGAAGGCGCCGCGCAGCTTGGCCACGAACTGGTTGAACGATTGCGAGATGCGGGCCAGCTCGTCGCTGCCGCGCACGGGCAACTGAACGCGCAGGTTGCTCTGGCCGCCGGCCAGGGCGTCCATGGTGGTGGCCAGTTCTCGCACGGGCCGGGTCAGGCGGGTGACCACGGTCAGCAGGGCGCCCACGGCCAGCACGGCGCACAGCACGGCGATGCCGGCCACCAGGGCCATCATTGCTCGGGCGGGGGCCTGGGCGGCGGCCTCGGTGTACTGGATGCACAGGGCCCAGGGCTGGGCGTCGGCGTCCGGGCGCACCGGCGTCAGCACGCGCACGTTGCCGGTGCCGTCGGTGTACTCATAGGGCTGGCCCTGGCGCACGGCCTGCAGCGCTTCAGGCGACAGGTCCGAGGCATCGGCGCCGATCTTCTGGGCATCCGGGTGGCTCACGTACTTGCCGCCGGCCGAGATCAGCTGCACTTCGACGCCGTCCAGGCTCTTGATCTCGGCCATCTTCTTTTGCAGGCCGTCGAGCAGCAGGTCCACGCCCACGATGCCGACGAACTGGCCGCCCACCTGCATGGGCGTGACCAGCGAGGTGATCAGCATGTCCTTGCCGCCTACCTTGTAGAGGTAGGGCTCCACCAGCGTGGTCTTGCCGGTGCGGCGGGGGATGTCGTACCAGTCGTTGGCGCCGGCCTTCTCATAGTCCACCAATGGCTCGACCTTGATGTCGCCGCTGCCCCGGTTCCAGTAGGACACGAAGCGGCCGGTGGCGTCGTCCTGCGGGCCCTTGCTGGCGTGCTCGGCGTCCTGGCCGTCCAGCGCGTTGGGCTCCCACAGCGAGTAGGCGGCCAGCCAGGGGCTGTGCTGCTCCAGCAGGCGCTTGAGCGTGGCATCCAGCTGGGGGCGTGGCGGCGGGTTGGTGGCGTCACGCGCCACCTGCAGCGAGGTGGCCAGCGCGGCGAGAGACTTGAAGGAGGCCTGCAAGTCCGACTGGACCTGGCTGGCGGCGTACTGCCCCGTGGCCCGCACGCTCTGGCGCGCTGATTCCTCGGCCACGCGGCTGCTTTGCAGCCCCACGGCCACGCCTGTCACCAGCAGGCTGGCGATGGTGCAGGCCGACGCCGCCAGGCACAGTTTGGTGTTGAGCGACAGGCCACGCAGTGAGCGCCGGCTAGGCACCGTTTTGGTGAGTTCGTGGTGGTCTGGGGCGGGAAGGGCTGCGGCCAAAACCGTCTCCTGGCGCGAAGCGCGTGGTGCAAAACCCGGCTATCGGCAGGGTGGCCATGCAACTTGAGCCGTTTGGCGCGGCGCGTGTCGGGCACGCGCTGTCCTGGCGCGCCGTCAATAGTGCGGCGGCAGCTCGTCGCGCAGGCTGCGGAACGTCGCGCCGCCGCCGTCTTCGCTGCCCTGGCGGCGCAGGTCCGTCACCTCGCGGATCAGCAGGTCGATCTGCTGCTGCTGGCGCACGATCACCTCGTTGAGGTGGTCTACCAGGTCTTCGGTGAAGGCAGCCTTGATCTCCAGGGCGGTCAGGCGCTGCACCGTGTCGTCGTCGGGATGTTCCATGGCTCGTATTGGACGACAGAATCGTGGCCGGCGCACGCCGCCAAGGCAGGGTGAGGCGGCTCTTGCCGGCGTGAAACCCTGTATCCTCTGGCGCAGCTTCTCCATGTCCAGCGAACCACAGGTGTGCCCTTGAGCGACAGCCGCTCCCGACAGGATCCCCCGCCCCGCCACGATGCCTTCACCGAGAGGGCATTGCGCGAGGCCGAAGCCCGTCACCGCCAGATCCTCAACAGCGCCACCGATTACGCCGTCATCAGCCTGGACCTGAACGGCCTGGTCACCAGCTGGAACGAAGGCGCCACGCGGGTGCTGGGCTGGACGGAAGGCGAGATGCTCGGCCAGACCGTTCACCGCTTCTTCACTGCCGAAGACGTGGCCGACCAGCGCATCGAGCGCGAACGTGCCGTGGCCCTGGACAAGGGCTTCGCGCAGGACGAGAGTTGGCGCGTTCGGCGCGACGGCACCCGCTTCTGGGCCTCCGGCCAGATGACCCCGTTGCGCAATGACGAGAACCAGGTCATCGGCTTCGTGAAGGTGCTGCGCGACCGTACCGAGGTGCGCAACGCCCAACTGCGCCGCGAGATCCTGGAGCTGGCCACCGATGCGGCCGAGATCGGCACCTGGGACCTGGACATCGCCACCGACCTGCTGACCTGGACGGACCGCACCCGCGCGATGTTCGGCATCAGCCCCGGCCGCCTCGTGTCCATGGACGATTTCTATGCCTGTCTGCACCCTGATGACCTGCAGGCCACGACCGAGGCCTTCGCCTCTGCCCTGGACCCGGCGCTGCGCGGTGTCTACGACGTGGAATACCGCACCATCGGCCAGGAAGACGGCGTGGTGCGCTGGGTGGCGGCCAAGGGCAAGGGCATCTTCGACAACGCCGGACGCTGCGTGCGTGCAGTGGGCACCGCCATCGACATCTCCGCGCGCAAGGCGGCGCAGGCCCGCCATGCCTTCTTGCTGGGGCTGGCCGACCGCATGCGCCTTGTCAACGAGCCGCGCGCCATCATGGACACCGCGGTCGAGGCGGTCTGCCTGCACCTGGGCGCCAGCCGCGTGGGCTACTGGAAGGTGAACGAGGCCGACGGCGTGATGACGCTCGAGACGGACTACGTGGTGGGCGTGCCGCAGCTGCCGCACACGATGCCGCTCGATGCGATCGGCGCGGGCGTGGCCACGCGGCTGCGCCAGGGGCGCACGGCCCACTACACCGATGCGGCCGGTGAGGTCGAGAACGCCGGATCGGCCCTGGGCGATTTCCTGGTGCGCGGCCTGATTGCCGTGCCCCTGCTGCGCGATGGCCGCTGGCAAAGCGCCTTCTGCGTGTGCTACCGCGAGCCTCGCCACTGGAGCCGTGACGACGTGGCCCTGGTCGAAGAAGTCGCGGCCCGCACCTGGGACGCGGTGGAGCGCGTGCGCGCGGAAGAAGCCCTGCGGGAAGAGCGCCACATGCTGGAGACGCTCAACCACTTCGGCGCGGGTCTGGCCTCCGACCTGTCTCTGGCCACGCTGGTGCAGCGGGCGGTGGATGTGGGCACCGAGCTCACGGGCGCCAAATTCGGCGCCTTCTTCTACAACGTGACCGACGAGACGGGCGACCGCTACATGCTCTACGCCCTGGCGGGCGCGAACGCCGATGATTTCAACTTCGGCATGCCACGCAACACCAAGGTGTTCGCGCCTACCTTCAGTGGCGAAGGCGTCGTGCGTTCCGAGGACATCACCCGTGACCCCCGCTACGGCCAGAACCCGCCGCACCGGGGCCTGCCCCAGGGGCACCTGCCCGTGCGCAGCTACCTGGCCGTGCCCGTGGTCTCGCGCTCGGGCAGCGTGATCGGGGGGCTGTTCCTGGGCCACCCGGACGCCGGGGTCTTCACCGAACGCAGCGAGCCCATCGTGGGCAGCCTGGCCGCGCAGGCCGCCATCGCCATCGACAACGCCCGCCTCTTCCAGGATGCGCAAAAGGCCAAGGAGACGCTGGAGGCGCGCGTGGAGGAGCGCACGCGCGAGCGCGACCGCGTCTGGGACCTCAGCGAAGACCTGCTGGTCATCGCCGACCCGGAGGGCCGGCCCATCCGCCTGTCGCCATCGTGGACGCGCCTGCTGGGCTTCGAGCCGGCCGAGCTGATGACCATGGGCTACATCGACCTGGTGCACCCCGACGACCAGGACATGGTGGCCAAGGCCCTGGCCCACATGGCCCAGCACGGCCGCCCCGTCAGCCTGGACAACCGTGTTCGCACCAGCGACGGCCACTGGCGCTGGATCTCCTGGACGCTGGCGCCGGAGCCAGGCCGCACACTGATCGTCGGCAGCGGGCGTGACGTGACGGCCGAGCGTGAGCACCAGGCGCAGTTGCAGGAGGCGCAGGAGGCACTGCGCCAGTCACAGAAGATGGAGGCCGTGGGCCAGCTCACCGGCGGCATCGCGCATGACTTCAACAACCTGCTTCAGGGCATCACCGGGGCCTTCAGCGTGATCCGCCGCTTCGTCGAGCAGGGCCGCACCCACGAGTTGGAACGGCCCCTGAGCGCGGGCATGAATTCGGCCAACCGCGCCGCCGCGCTCACCCACCGCCTGCTGGCCTTCTCGCGCCGCCAGCCCCTGGCGCCCAAGGCCACGCTGGTCAACCCGCTGGTGCTGTCGATGGAAGACCTGCTGCGCCGCACCCTGGGCGAGCGGGTGCGCCTGCAGCTCGACCTGAGCGATGGCCTGTGGACCACGCTGTGCGATCCCAACCAGCTTGAGAACGCCATCCTCAATCTGTGCATCAACGCCCGCGATGCCATGCCCGAGGGCGGCTTGCTCACCATCGAGACCAACAACGTCGACATCGACACCCGCGATGCCGACCGGCCGCTGGACGTGCGTCCGGGCGAGTACGTGTGCATCGCCGTGACCGACACCGGCACCGGCATGTCGGCCTCGACCCTGGCCAAGGCCTTCGATCCCTTCTTCACCACCAAGCCGCTGGGCCAAGGCACCGGCCTGGGCCTGTCGATGATCTATGGCTTCGCGCGCCAGTCCGAAGGCTACGCGCGCATCAACAGCGAGCTGGGGCGGGGCACCACCGTCAAGCTGCTGCTGCCCCGCCACCTGCAGGAGGCCGACCTGGAGGTCGAGCTGGTGGGCGACGCGCCGTTGCACGAGTCCGGGCAGGGACAGACCGTGCTGGTGATCGAGGACGAGCCCGTGGTGCGCCACCTGGTGGTGGACCTGCTCAAGGAACTGGGCTACCGCACCTTGCAGGCTGATGACGGCCCATCGGGCCTGGAACTGCTGATGCGCGAACTCGACAGCATCGACCTGCTGGTGACGGACATCGGCCTGCCCGGCCTCAATGGCCGCCAGGTGGCAGAGGCCGCCCGTGTGCGACGCCCGGATCTGAAGGTGCTGTTCATGACGGGCTATGCCGAAACCGCGTCGATGTCCAGCGGCTTCCTGGAGCAGGGCATGGAGATGATCACCAAGCCCTTCCCGATGGACACCCTGGTGGGCAAGGTTCGGCAGATGGTTGGAGGTTGAGCTTTCAGCGCAGGTGCAGGCGAGGCCGGCCACGTCTGGCACCCCTGTTCCGGTGGCCCCGGATCCAATGAACTAGGGATGTGCGATCGGGTCGGGCTCATTACATTCGTGGGCAATCATGGTTCACAGGAGTACCCATGTTCAACCGCCCCATGCTCATGACCCGCGGCTTCTGCCTGTTCGATTCGGATCCGATGATGGACACGATGACGGGGCCCCTCTCGCGCATCTACTTCAGCGAAAAGAACCTCACGGCCGGCGAGAAGGAAAAGAGCGGCGCCCATTGGGTGGACCGTTTCCCGACCAGCGTCAGCGTGGACGACCTGAAGGAAGGCTTTCGCGACAAGGTGCAGAATTTCCTGGATGCGCTGGCCGATGCCAAGGCCGTGGTCGAGATATCTGCCACCTACCGGCCGCCCGAGCGGGCCTACCTGATGCACTACAGCTACAAGATTGCCAAGGGGTGGATCCGCCCCGCCAAGGTGCCGCCCATGGCGGGCGTGGAGATCGACTGGGTGCACGACACCTACAAGCTGTCTCGTGCGGCGGCGGTGGCCATGGTCAACGGGTATGAAACCGTGCACCAGCCTTCGCTCAAGTCCAGGCACATGGAGCGCGCCGCCATCGACATG
>CALAKR010000197.1 GCA_937923225.1 uncultured Aquabacterium sp.
TCGTGGCGTGCGACGGATGGTGCATGCGGACGCTAGGCGCGCTTTCGGCCCCACAGGGGAGGCTCGCAAGGCTTTTTGCTCGGTCGCCCGAGCGGAAAGCTCGGCACGCCGAGTCGGAGCCTGGCACGCAAAGCACCTGGACTTGCCCGCGAACCTTTTGGCTTTACGGCCAAAGCTTAACGCTTGGGGCGCAAGGCTTTTTGCTTTGCGCGCCGAGCAAATAGCTCGGTACATGGGTATCGGAACGGCACGCTCGAAGCCGTGAACTCTGAGCATCCACCTCAGAACTCGGCCTCCGCACTGCAGCGGCACGGTCTCCGCCTGTCACCAGCGGGGCGAAACAGGGATGTGGGGGTGGCTGGCGGGGCGCCTTGTTGGCGCCGAGCAGCGCAGTGGCGAGGTGGGCGCGCGCAGCGCGCTTCGTGAACTGACTGGCCGCATCTGTTTGAACGCAGCGACCTCAGGTCGCGGAGTGAGTCATGCGGCCCCACCTCGCCGCGAGCAGCGGAGGGCAGTCCTGCCGGAGGCAGGACCGACAACAAAGAAGCCTGGCCAGCCGCCCCCACATCCCGCGCTCCGCGCTGCCCCGACAAAGCGCCAAGGCCATCGCCAGCCAAGCAACGCCTCAATCAAGCGTTGTCCGGCCCAATCACCGCATGCAGCGTCACCTGCTCGCCCCCTTCACGATCCCGAGTACGCAGCCACCACACCGCGCCCTTCTTGATCGTCACGGGCTGCGTAGCATCAGCGACTTCCAGCAGCCGAGCCAAAGCCAACCCCAACGTCGGGTTGTGCCCCACCACCAACACAGCCTCCCGGCTGCGAGGAAACCGCGCCGCCGCCAGCAGATCGTCCACCCCATGCGAAGGCGACAAGGTATCCACCGTCTTGAACGCCCGCCCCAGCGCCTGCACCGTCTGCTGCGCCCGCACCGCCGGGCTTGCCAGCACCCGCGTCGAATCCGTCAGGTGCTTGTTCAGCCACGCCGCCACACGTGCCGCCTGCCGCTCCCCCTTCGGGCTGAGGGGCCGCAACAGATCCGCCTCCGGATCGTCGAGAGGATCGCCCGCATGGGCATGTCGCCAGATGATCAAGTCCATGTGCGAGCCCCCTTCCCCAAGGTGCGGCGCCGGCCCGGCTCAGGAATCGGCGCGGTAGCGGTCCATCAGGGCCTGCTGGGCGCTGTGTCCATCCTGCCCCAGGCGTTCATAACGGCCATCGCTCAACTGCTGCCAGGCATCACGCCCATCCATCAGATACGGCACCAGGCACTCGTCGATCACACGCTGGCGCAGCTTGGCATCGTGCACCGGCCACGCGATCTCGATGCGCCGCGTCATGTTGCGGTTCATCCAGTCGGCGCTCGACAGGTACAGCGATTCGTCGTCCTTGCCCCGGCCCCAGCGGGTGTAGATCACGCGCGTGTGCTCCAGCATGCGCCCCACCACCGAGCGCACGCGGATGCGGTCGGTGATGCCCGCCAGGCCCGGCGGCAGCATGCAGGCGCCCCGCACGATCAGGTCGATGCGGGCGCCGGCCTGGCCGGCTTCGATCAGAGCCCGGATCATGGGCTCGTCCGTCAGCGCGTTCACCTTGACCACGATACGCGCCGGCTGCTTGGCCAGGGCGGCCTCCTTCACCCGCTGGATCTCGCGCAGCATGCGCCGGTGCAGGTTGAACGGCGCCAGCAGCAATTGGTGCGGCACCTTGGGCTGGTTCAGGCTGGCCAGGTGCTGGAAGATCATGTCGATGTCGGCCGTGATCTCCGGGCTGGCCGTCAGCCAGCCCACGTCGGTATAGAGCTTGGCCGTCTTGGGGTTGTAGTTGCCGGTGGACAGATGCGCGTAGCGGCGCAGGCGCGTGCCCTCGCGGCGCGTCACCAGCATCATCTTGGCGTGGGTCTTCAAACCCACAACGCCGTACACCACCTGCGCGCCCAGCGCCTCCAGGCGCTCAGCCCAGTTGATGTTGGCCTCTTCGTCGAAGCGGGCCTTGAGCTCCACCACGGCCAGCACTTCCTTGCCACGGCGCACGGCCTCCAGCAGCAGCTCCATCAGCACCGATTCACTGCCCGTGCGGTAGATGGTCTGCTTGATGGCCAGCACGTCCGGGTCATAGACCGCCTCGCGCAGGAAGCCCACCACCGCATCGAAGGATTCGAAGGGATGGTGCAGCATCACGTCGCCATCCTGCAGGCTGTCCAGGATGTCAACGCGCGGCAGGTCATCCGGCCAGCTGGGCACGTAGGGCGCGAAGTGCAAGCCGTCGGCATCGGCCTGGTCGATCAGCTGCGTCAGGCGGCCCAGGTTCACCGGGCCGTGCACCTTGTACAAGGCATCCGGCGCCAGGTTGAACTGCTCCAGCAGGAAGTTCGACAGCTCGATCGGGCAGGAATCCACCACTTCCATGCGGATGGCCTGACCGAACTGGCGCGTGCTCATCTTCGAGCGCAGCGCCTTGCGCAGGTCGGTCACGTCGTCCTCGTCGACCTCGATGTCGGAATCACGCGTGAGGCGGAACTGCGAGAAGGCCTCGATCTCGCGGCCCGGGAACAGCTCGGTCAGGTGCGCCCGCACCACGCTGGACAGCAGCACGAAGGCCTGGCGGCCGTGCGACACCTTCTCCGGCAGCTTGATCACGCGCGGCAGCACGCGCGGGATGCGCACGATGGCGATCGCGTTGTCGCGCCCGAAGGCATCCTTGCCGGCCAGCTTGACGATGAAGTTCAGTGTCTTGTTGGCCACCTGCGGGAAAGGGTGCGACGGGTCCAGCCCGATGTGCTACCCGGTCGGGGACTTCATCGTCGGCGACCCAGCGGGCGGCCCGAAGTAGCGTGCCATCGCCTCCCAGCGCGATGGCGAGGTCGCACGTGGGCGTCTCGTCCA
>CALAKR010000198.1 GCA_937923225.1 uncultured Aquabacterium sp.
TGCCCATGCTCAGCCGCACGCACGGCCAGACCGCCAGCCCCACCACCGTGGGCAAGGAAATCGCCAACGTGGTGGCCCGCCTGGTCAATGCCCGCGAGCGCATCGCCAGCGTCAAGCTGCTGGCCAAGATGAACGGCGCCGTGGGCAACTACAACGCGCACCTGTCTGCCTACCCGGACAAGGACTGGGAAGCCTTCAGCCAGGCCGTGATCGAGAACCAACTGGGCCTGACCTTCAACCCCTACACGATCCAGATCGAGCCGCACGACTACATGGCCGAGCTGTTTGATGCCGTCACGCGTACCAACACCATCCTGATCGACTGGTCGCGCGACGTGTGGGGCTACATCAGCCTGGGCTACTTCAAGCAGCGCACCAAGGCGGGCGAGATCGGTTCCAGCACGATGCCGCACAAGGTCAACCCCATCGACTTCGAGAACGCCGAAGGCAACTTGGGCCTGGCCAACGCCGTGCTGACGCACCTGAGCCAGAAGCTGCCCATCAGCCGCTGGCAGCGTGACCTGACCGACTCCACCGTGCTGCGCAACATGGGCGTGGCCCTGGGCTACGCCGTGCTGGCCTACGACAGCCTGGCACGCGGCCTGGGCAAGCTGGAAGTGAACCCGCAGGCCCTGGGCGATGACCTGGAAGCCTCGTGGGAAGTGCTGGCCGAGCCCATCCAGACCGTGATGCGCCGCTACGCCCTGCCCAACCCCTACGAGCGCCTGAAGGAGCTGACGCGCGGCAAGGCCATCACGCGTGAATCCATCCAGGCCTTCATCCAGACGCTGGAGCTGCCCGAGGCCGAGAAGCAGCGCCTGCTGGCGATGACGCCGGGCAACTACGTGGGCACGGCCGAATCGCTGGCCAAGCGGATCTGAAACGGATCTGAAGCGCAGCTGACGGATCCCTAGACTGAACCGGCCGCGTCCCTAGCCGTAGGGAGGTGGCCGGCGGGCGGGATTCCTAGAGTGTCGACACGTTCATCACGTCGACCTCACAGGAGTCCAACATGCTTCATCGCCTCGCCCCTTCGCTGCGTTCCATGGCCCTGGCCGTGGCGGCTGCCTCGTCTTTGCTGGCCCACACGGCCGCACACGCCGTGGCCTTGGCCGAGCCCGTCTCGCCAGCCAACTTCGCGAACACCACCCTGCCGGGCACGACCCTGGCCTTGCGCCCCGAGCTGGCCGGCACGGTGCTCGAAGACCTCATCACGCCCTTCAGCTTCAACGGCATCACCGGCACCGTGCAGAACCGCGTCGTGCGCGAAGACGCCACGGGCACGCTCGATTTCATCTGGAAGGTCGATGTCGACAGCGTGGCCACGGGCACGACGGGCGTCGTGGCCCTGCGCCTGATCGACTTCGGCTACGACGCCATCAAGGACGCCGACTGGCGCATCGATGGCCTGGGCACGGTGGCGCCCGTGACCGCGCGCCTGTTCAGCGAAACGGCGTACCCCTTGGGCGCCGTCAACTTCGTGTTCGATGGCTCGGTGGAGGCGGGCGAGCAATCGCGTTTCTTCTTCCTGCGCACGGATGCGACGAGCTACAGCCTGTCCGCCCACTACGACCTGCTGGGGGGCGGGGTGCAGAACCTGTCGCCCATGTTCAGCACCTTCGCGCCGGCGGTGCCCGAGCCGGGTGCCTACGCCTTGGCGGTGTCGGGCCTGATCGTGGCCGGGCTGGCAGCCCGCCGTCGCACCACCTGAAAATGGTGTGAAGGGAGGGGCGCCGGTAAAATGGCGCCATGACGTCCTTCATCGACCAGCTCGCGCAAGCACAGCGCCTCAACGACTCCCTGCTTTGCGTGGGCCTGGACCCGGAGCCCTCCAAGCTGCCGGGCGCCTGGAAGGGCCAGTCCGAGCGCATCTACGATTTCTGCGCCGCCATCGTCGACGCCACGAAGGACCTGGTCTGCTCGTTCAAGCCGCAGATTGCCTACTTCGCCGCGCACCGCGCCGAGGATCAGCTCGAGCGCCTGATGGCCCACATGAAGCGCGTGGCGCCGCATGTGCCGGTGATCCTGGACGCCAAGCGCGGTGACATCGGCAGCACCGCCGAGCAGTACGCGCGCGAGGCCTTTGAGCGTTACCAGGCCGATGCGGTGACGCTGTCGCCCTTCATGGGCTTCGACACGATCGAGCCCTTCCTGCGCTACCCGGGCAAGGGTGTGATCCTGCTGTGCCGCACGTCCAACCCCGGCGGCTCGGACCTGCAGAACCAGCGCCTGGCCGATGTGCCTGGCCAGCCGCGGCTGTACGAGCACGTGGCCGCGCAGGCCCAGGGCCCGTGGAACACCAACGGCCAGATCGGCCTGGTGGTGGGCGCCACCTTCCCGCAGGAGATCGCGCGGGTGCGCGAGCTGGCGCCCACGTTGCCGCTGCTGATTCCCGGTGTGGGCGCGCAGGGCGGCGATGCCGCGGCCACGGTGAAGGCCGGGTTGCGCGTGGGGGCCGACGGCGCCGTGACCGGCCCGATCATCGTCAACAGCTCGCGTGCGGTGCTGTATGCCGGTGGCGGCCTTGACGACTTCGCCAGTGCGGCCCGCCGCGTGGCGCTGGAAACGCGTGCCACGCTGAACGCGGCCCGCTGATTTTTCCCACCCTGACAGGCAGCAGCACTGCCTGATGGGTTTCCCCATCCCAGGAAGTTGCTGTGATGACGAAACACACTGAGCATGTCGAGATCGCCTCCCGTTTCTGCGGGCCGCCCCGTTCGGGCAATGGCGGGTATGTGGCAGGCCGCATCGCGGCACCCGTGATGACGGAAGGTGGCTGGGCCACCGTGCGTCTGAAGGCGCCACCGCCGCTGGCAACGGCCTTGCGCCTGGAATCGGCCGAGGGCCAGTCGCAGCTCTTCCACGGTGACACGCTGCTGGGCGAGGGCCGTCGCGCCGAGCTGTCGATGGACGTGCCGGCCTGGCCTGGCGTCGAGCGGGCCGAGGCCGCGATGGCGTCCTATCTAGGTTTCAAGACGCATGCCTTCCCCGGCTGCTTCGTGTGCGGCCCGGACCGTGCCGTGGGCGATGGCCTGCGCATCTTCCCCGGTGCGTTGGGCGATGGTGCGGTGGTGGCCTCGAGCTGGCTGCCCGATGCCTCGCTGGTCGATGAGCACGGCGTGGTGCGTCCGGAGTTCGTGTGGGCCGCGCTGGATTGCACGGGCGCCTTCGCCGTGTTCCCGCGCCCCGAGGGCCTGACCTGCGTGCTGGGTGAGTTGAGCGCCAGCCTGCCGGGCACGGCGCAAGCCGGTGAGCGCTGCGTGGCGCTGGGCTGGTCGCTGGGTGGCGAAGGCCGCAAGCACCTGGCCGGTTCGGCCATCTATGGCGAAGATGGCCGCCTGATCGGCCTGGCCCGCGCGGTGTGGGTGGATGTGCCGGTGAGCCAGTGGGCTTGAGGCGATCCGGAGGCCCGGCGTGCCGGGTGGGCCCTTGCTGCCGCGCATGCCAAAAACAGAAAGGGCGCCCTTCAAGGCGCCCTTTTTTATTGGCCTGGTCCTGGCGGGACCGGCTGCCCGCTCAGCCTCGCTGGCGGCGGCGCTGCAGGCCTGCCACGATCGCCAGGCCGCTCAGCAGCATGGCCCAGGTGGCAGGCTCGGGCACGGCGGCCGTGATCGGTGTCATCGTGAACTCGGCGACGCCGGCCTTGTCCACCTTGACGCCAGTGACGAAGGCCACGGAGTTGTCGGGGTTCAGGCCCAGGTCGGGGTTGATGTCGACAACGCGGAAGGTGGTGACGCCATCGACGAACGAGAAGCTCCCGCCGTCAGCCACGGTGCCCACCAGCGTCCAGACACCGTCG
>CALAKR010000199.1 GCA_937923225.1 uncultured Aquabacterium sp.
GCTGTCCATCAACGGGGTGGCGGCGGGGCTGCGCAACACGGGCTGACGCCCGACGCCTTTCCCGTGCGGGCGCCCTTGCCCCCTCGGTCTCGCCAGATTTTCATGGCCGGACCGACGGGGCCTGGCATACAATCGTGCCCAGCCAGGAGAGAACCCGGCCGATGCCTTCACGGGCACCGGAGATGGGTCGCCGAAGGCGCAGGGCAAGGCCGTGAAACGCTTCGCTCGAACGCTCAGGCAAAAGGACTGGCAAGCACCTTGGCAACAAGGTGATCCTCACTGGAGAGAGGCTGGAGACGGTGTATCGCCACACGCGAGCGCACCGTGAGCCAGCCCACCGAAGGGGCAAGCCCGAACCGCTGCGACACCGTCGTGGCATGGGTCAATCTCTCAGGTAAAGCGGACAGCGGGGGCAGCACCAGGGCATGGGTTGGTTGAAGGACCAGCACGTGCCCCGGATCGACGACCAACTCGATTGCCCCAGTCCGGCTGCCAAGCCGGCGCTTGCCATGTCCCAAGACCTGCTCACCACGCCCCTGCACGCCCTGCACATCGAACTGGGCGCCAAGATGGTGCCCTTCGGCGGCTACGACATGCCCGTGCAGTACGCCACCGGCATCCTGGCCGAACACCGCCACACCCGCACCGCCGCCGGCCTGTTCGATGTATCCCACATGGGCCAGGTGCTGCTCAAGGGCGATGGCGCGGATGCCGCGCTCGAAACCCTGGTGCCCGTGGACATCGTCGGCCTGGGCCAGTTCAAGCAGCGCTATGCCCTGTTCACCAATGAGCAAGGCGGCATCCTCGACGACCTGATGGTCACGCGCCGCGCGGATGATCTGTTCGTGGTCGTCAACGCCGCGTGCAAGGATCAGGACATCGCCCACCTGCAACAGCACATCGGCCAGCGCTGCACCGTGCAGCCGCTTCCCGACCAGGCCCTCCTGGCGCTGCAAGGCCCGCAGGCCGTGGACGCCCTGGCCCGTCTGAATCCCGGCGTCAAGCAACTTGTCTTCATGACCGGCGGGCATTTCACGCTGGACGGCACCGAGTGCTTCGTCACCCGCTCCGGCTACACGGGTGAGGACGGCTTCGAGATCTCCGTGCCCGCCGCCCGCGCTGAATCCCTGGCCCGCGCGCTGCTGGCCCAGCCCGAGGTCAAGCCCATCGGCTTGGGCGCGCGCGACACGCTGCGCCTGGAAGCCGGCCTGTGCCTTTACGGCCACGACATCGACACCACCACCACACCCGTGGAAGGCGCCCTGACCTGGGCGATCCAGAAGGTGCGCCGTGCCGGTGGCGAGCGTGCCGGCGGCTACCCCGGTGCCAGCGTGATCGACGCGCAGTTCACCCAGGGCGCAGCCCGCAAGCGCGTCGGCCTGATCAGCGCCGAGCGCATGCCCGTGCGCGAAGGCGCGCAGGTGATCGCTGAAGACGGCACGCCGCTGGGCACCGTCACCAGCGGCTCGCTGGGCCCCAGCATCAACCAGCCCGTGGCCCTGGCCTACGTGGCCGCCAGCCATGCCGCCGTCGGCACGCCCGTGTTCGCCCTGGTGCGTGACAAGCGCGTGCCCATGACGGTCGCCACCCTGCCTTTCGTGCCCAACCGCTACTACCGGGGCTGAGTGCTTCAAGCCCTGCGATACTCCGCTCGTTCGGCACTGTTCACCCTTATTGACTGACCCGTTTTCCCGAGGATCCATCCATGACCATCAAGTACACACCCGACCACGAGTGGCTCCAGATCGAAGCCGACGGCACCGCCACCGTGGGCATCACCGAGCACGCCCAGGATGCCCTGGGTGACGTGGTCTTCGTCGACCTGCCCGCCGTGGGCACCACCTTCAACGCCAAGGACATCGCCGGCGTGGTCGAGTCCGTCAAGGCCGCCGCCGACGTCTACATGCCCCTGACGGGTGAGATCACCGAAGTCAACGAAGCCCTGCGCGACGACCCAGCCCTGGCCAACACCGACCCGCTGGGCGCCGGCTGGTTCTTCAAGGTCAAGCTGGCCAACCCGGCCGATGCCGACGCCCTGCTGGACAAGACCGGCTACGACGACTTCGTCAAGAACGCCTGATCACGCCCCCTGCCTGCCCGCCGAACACCGCCCCGCCATGCCGAACACCGCCCTGCCCACCCTCGCCGAACTTGAAAATCCGACCGAGTTCCACGCCCGCCACCTGGGCCCCTGGGAAGATGAGCAGGCGCACATGCTCAGTGCGGTGGGCGTGGCCTCGCGCCAGGCCCTGATCGACGCCGTCGTGCCCGCCGCCATCAAGCGCGGCGCCCCGATGGACCTGCCCGCCCCGCTGGGCGAGGCCCAGGCACTGGCCGAACTCAAGCGCATCGCCAGCCGCAACAAGGTGATGCGCACCTGCATCGGCCAGGGCTACTACAACACGCTCACGCCGGGCGTCATCCTGCGCAATATCCTGGAGAACCCCGCCTGGTACACGGCCTACACACCCTACCAGGCCGAGATCTCGCAGGGCCGCATGGAAGCGCTGATCAATTTCCAGACCATGGTCTGTGATCTGACCGGCCTGGCGATCGCCAACTCGTCGATGCTCGATGAGGCCACTGCAGCCGCCGAGGCCATGACCCTGGCCGCCCGCGCCGGCAAGAGCAAATCCACCCGCTTCATCGTCGCCCATGATGTGTTCCCGCAGACGCTCGAAGTGGTCCGCACCCGCGCCGAGCCGCTGGGCATCACGGTCGATGTGGTGCATGCCGCCAAGCTGGCCGAGCACCTGACCAGCAACGACTGCTTCGGCGCGCTGCTGCAGTATCCCGGCGTCAACGGCCAAGTCCGCGACCTGCGCCCGCTGATCGACGAGCTGCACGCCAAGGGCGCGCTGGCCATCGTGGCCGCCGACCTGCTGGCCCTGACCCTGCTCACGCCCCCGGGAGAACTGGGCGCCGACATCGCCTGCGGCACCACGCAGCGCTTCGGCATGCCCATGGGCAACGGCGGCCCGCACGCCGCCTACCTGGCCACCAAGGACGAGTTCAAGCGCTCGCTGCCCGGCCGCCTGGTCGGCGTCAGCGTGGACAGCCATGGCGACAAGGCCTACCGCCTCGCCCTGCAGACCCGCGAGCAGCACATCCGCCGCGAGAAGGCCACCTCCAACATCTGCACGGCGCAGGTGCTGCCGGCCGTCGTGGCCAGCATGTACGCCGTCTACCACGGCCCCTCGGGCCTGACGCGCATCGCGCAGCGGGTGGCCAGCTACACCTCGATCCTGGCCGCGGGCCTCAAGGCCCTGGGCCGCACGCTGATCCACGACACCTGGTTCGACACCCTACAGGTGCTGGCCGAAGACCGCGACGAGGTGCTGGCTGCCGCTGTCGCACGTGGCATCAACCTGCGCATCGCCAGCGCAGACACCGTGGGCATCGCGCTGGACGAGACCACGACCCGCGACGACCTCATCGACCTGTGGACGGTGTTCGCCGGCGGCAAGGCCGTGCCCACCTTCGCCCAGTTCGAGCAAGGCATTGAACTGGCCGGCCTGCCCGCCGCCCTGCGCCGCAGCAGCGCCTTCCTCACGCACCCGGTATTCAACACCCACCACAGCGAAACCGAGATGCTGCGCTACCTGCGCGGCCTGGCCGACAAGGACTTGGCGCTGGACCGCACCATGATCCCGCTGGGCTCGTGCACGATGAAGCTCAACGCCACCAGCGAGATGATCCCCATCACCTGGCCCGAGTTCGCACAGATCCACCCCTTCGCCCCGGCTGATCAACTGCAGGGCTACCAGGTGCTGAATGACGAGCTGTGCGGCTGGCTGGGCCAGGCCACGGGCTACGCCGGCATCAGCCTGCAGCCCAACGCCGGCTCGCAGGGCGAGTACGCCGGCCTGCTGGTGATCAAGGCCTGGCACGAAGCCCAGGGCCAGGGCCACCGCGACATTTGCCTGATCCCCGAATCGGCCCACGGCACCAACCCCGCCAGCGCGCAGATGGTCGGCATGAAGGTGGTCGTCACCAAGTGCGACGCCGAAGGCAATGTGGACCTGGATGATTTGCGCGCCAAGTGCGAGCAGCACAGCGCCAACCTGGCCGCGATCATGATCACCTACCCGTCCACCTACGGGTTGTTCGAGACGCGCGTGACCGAGCTGTGTGCCCTGGTGCACCAGCACGGCGGCCGCGTCTACGTGGACGGCGCCAACATGAACGCGCTGGTCGGCATCGCCGCGCCCGGCCAGTTCGGCGGCGACGTGAGCCACCTGAACCTGCACAAGACCTTCTGCATCCCGCACGGCGGTGGCGGCCCCGGCGTCGGCCCCGTCTGCGTGGTTGAAGACCTCGTGCCGTTCCTGCCAGCACACCGTTCTGCCGGCATCGGCACCGACAAGTCCGTGGGCGCCGTGAGCGCTGCGCCGCTGGGCAACGCTGCCGTGCTGCCCATCAGCTGGATGTACGTGCGCATGATGGGCGCCGAGGGCCTGAAGGCCGCCACCGAGGTGGCCATCCTCAACGCCAACTACATCGCCGCCCGCCTGTCGGGTCACTACGACCTGCACTTCAGCCACGGCAACACCGCTGTCAAGGGTGGCGGCGTGGCCCACGAGTGCATCCTGGACATTCGCCCCCTGAAGGACACCAGCGGCGTCAGCGCCGAGGACGTGGCCAAGCGCCTGATCGACTACGGCTTCCACGCACCCACGCTGAGCTTCCCGGTGGCCGGCACCCTGATGGTCGAACCCACCGAGAGCGAATCCCAGGCCGAGCTGGACCGCTTCTGCGACGCGATGATCGCCATCCGCGACGAGATCCGCCAGATCGAGCAAGGCCAGCTGCCGCAGGACGACAACCCGCTGCGCAACGCGCCGCACACCGCCGCCAGCCTGCTCAAGACCGAGTGGCCGCACGCCTACAGCCGCGAAGCCGCCGCCTACCCGGTGCCCGGCCTGCGCCGCCAAAAGTACTGGTCGCCCGTGGGCCGCGTGGACAACGTCTACGGCGATCGCAACCTGTTCTGCTCCTGCGTGCCGCTCAGCGAGTACCAGTGAGCCGACAGCGCCGCCACACCAAGCAGACACCGCCAGCGCCCCACAAAGGCCTGCGCCGTGTGCATGCAGTGTGTGCGGCACTGGTGGCGCTTGCCGTGGCCAGTCTGTTGGCCACGTTGGTCTCGCAGGCGCCACCAGTCCCCATCGCCGTCGTGCCTCGGGCTGTGGTCTTGGGGGCGAGTGCGGGCATCTTCCTGCTGATCGTCGCGCTGATCTGCTGGTTGCTCAAGCCAACGGAAGACCGCATCACGGCAGGCGTCACCACCCTCTTCACCTTCGGGCTGACGATGGGCGTCACGGTGCCCGACCTGCTCTACCGCATCAATGCCTGGCAGTCAGACACACTTGCTCAGACTACGGTGCAGGAGCGGTTTGTGCTGCTGGATGAACAAAGCCCGGGCAAACACAGGCATTACTTCGTGCTGCACACCGCGTCGGGTGAGACGTCAAGCCGGCCAGCCCAGAATAGGGCTGCCGTGACGCAGCGCCACATCTCGCGCCAGCAATACGAAGCGCTGCAGGCGCTGTTCATGCCAGCAGGGCAGCCCCTACAACTGAACATCGTGCAAGGTCGATTGGGCTGGCCTTATGTGCAGTCCGCCATCCGCCCTGCGGATGACAAGGCCTCAGCCAAAGCTCAGTAGATCAGCCGATCCGGCCGGATGTCCCGCAGGATCGTCGTCGCGATCTCCTCGATCGACTTGTGCGTGGACGACAGCCACGAGATGCCCTCGCGGCGCATCATCGACTCGGCCTGCTGCACCTCGAAGCGGCAGTTCTCCAGGCTGGCGTACTTGCTGTTCGGGCGGCGCTCATTGCGGATCTGCGACAGGCGCGCCGGGTCGATCGTCAGGCCGAAGCACTTCTTCTTGAAGGGCTTGAGCATGGGCGGCAGAAAGCCCCGATCGAAGTCTTCCGGGATCAGCGGCACGTTGGCCGCCTTCACGCCGTGCTGCATCGCCAGGTACAGGGATGTCGGCGTCTTGCCGCTGCGGCTCACGCCCACCAGCACCACGTCGGCCACTTCCAGGTTGCGCGCGGACTGGCCGTCGTCGTGCTCCAGCGTGAAGTTGATGGCCTCGATGCGGTCGTTGTATTCGCGGTCCACCGCCACGTCGGAGAAGCGCCCCACGCGGTGGTTGGACTTCATGCCCAACTCGTGCTCCAGCGGCTCCACGAAGGTCTTGATCATGTCGAAGACCTTGCCGCGGCACGGGCGGATGATGTTGAGGATGTCCTCGTCTACCAGCGTCATGAAGACGATGGGGCGCTTGCCCTCGCGATCGGACACGGCGTTGATCTCGCGCACCACTTGGTGGGCCTTGTCCACTGTGTCGATGAAGGGCCGGCGCACATGGCGCGGTTTCACAGCGAACTGCGCCATGATGGAATTGCCGAAGGTCTCGGCGGTGATGCCGGTGCCGTCGGAGATGAAGAAAACGCTGCAATCGGTCATGGGTGACAAGGCGGCCAGCCGGCCGCATGAACCGCGAAGGGACGCATTGTCACCCGAGACCGACTTCCATCAGCGAGCTCAGACCACGTTGAGCGTGACGGAAATGTTGCCGCGCGTGGCGTTGGAGTACGGGCACACCTGGTGGGCCGCGTGCACCAGGGCCTCGGCCTCTTCACGGGGCAGGCCGGGCAGCGTGATGTTCAGCACCACGGCGATTCCGAAGCCGTTGGGGATGGGTCCGATGGACACGTCGCCAGCGATCTGCGTGCCATTGGGCAGGCCCTTCTTCTGCTGGCCGGCCACGAAGCCCATGGCGCCCAGGAAGCAGGCCGAATAGCCAGCAGCGAACAGCTGTTCCGGGTTGGTGCCGTCACCCTTGCCGCCCATTTCGGCGGGGCGTGCCAGGGCGATGTCCAGGATGCCGTCGGACGAAACAGCCTTGCCATCACGGCCGCCGGTGGCGGTGGCATGGGCGGTGTAGAGGACTTTGTCGAGGGTCTGCATGGTGGGTGCTCCTGCGCCGGACGGGGCGCGTTCAAGTGTCTGGTGAGTGACTGTAGGACAACTCGGAAATTCAATTGCGCACAATTGAATTGTGTGTAAATTTATACCCGCGGCGCAGTCGCCACAAGCGCCGCTCCACATGCCCTCATGCGCAGCAGGGCTTACGGCAATCGTGGATCAGGCTGGGTCAGAAGCATCGCCCAAGCGCTGCCGCAGCAACTGCATCGATGCCCGCAGTGCCGCGAACTCGTCGTCCCCGCCGCCGATCACGCAGCGCATGGCTTGCGGCACCGCCCTCGCCTCCGCCTTGAGCTGGCGCCCCTGTTCGGTCAGGCGCACACGCACGCGGCGCTCATCGTCCACATCGCGTTGCCGCTGGATCAGGCCATGGGCCTCCATCCGCTTGAGCAGCGGCGTCAGGGTGCCGGAATCCAGGCCCAGCCGGTCGCCCACCTCGTGCACCACCTGATCGTCGTGCTCCCAGAGCACCAGCATCACCAGATACTGCGGGTAGGTCAGGCCAAGGCGGTCCAGATGGGGCTTGTACAGCTTGGTCAGCAGCAGCGAGCTGGAATACAGCGCAAAGCACAGCTGCTGGTCGAGCAGCAAGGCGCGGTCAGCGGCCATGTCGGCCCGCATGGCCTCCGACACGGCACCACCGAGGGCGCCGTGAGGGCCGCGCGCAGGCGTGGGGCTGTTCATGTCCGCATTGTTCATGGCCGCATGGTAAGCCCACTCGAATATTTCCTGCAGAGAGCTCCGGTCCAACCCTAAAATGCGCGGCATCTCGTCTTGCTCACGGTGCGCCACCACCAAGAACTACAAAGCACGCGCCCTCGGCCAGACCACCGGTTTTTTTACCATCTGGAGTTTTTATGTCCAACCTCTTCGAGCCGACCGCGCTGGTCGTCCCGTTCGAACAACTGCGCATGACGGATGTTGAATCCGTCGGCGGCAAGAACGCCTCGCTGGGCGAGATGATCTCCCAGCTGCCCGACGGCGTGCGCGTGCCCACGGGCTTCGCCACCACCGCGCATGCCTTCCGTGAGTTCCTCAAGCACGACGGCCTGACCGACCGCATCAGCAAGCGCCTGGCCGCCCTGAACACCGACGACGTCAAGGCCCTGGCCGAAGCCGGTGCCGAGATCCGTGGCTGGGTCGAGGCCCAGCCTTTCCCGGCCGACCTGGAAAAGGCCATCCGAGACGCCTTCGTCACCCTGGCCGGCGACAACCTGCAGGCCTCCTTCGCCGTGCGCTCCTCCGCCACCGCAGAAGACCTGCCCGACGCATCGTTCGCCGGCCAGCAGGAAACCTTCCTGAACGTGGTCGGCATCGACGACATCCTGCACAAGATGAAGGAAGTCTTCGCCTCGCTGTACAACGACCGCGCCATCTCCTACCGCGTGCACAAGGGCTTCGCCCATGACGTGGTGGCCCTGTCGGCCGGCGTGCAGCGCATGGTGCGCTCCGACCTGGGTGCCGCCGGCGTGATGTTCACGATGGACACCGAATCGGGCTTCCCCGACGTGGTCTTCATCACCTCCAGCTACGGCCTGGGCGAGACCGTGGTGCAAGGCGCCGTGAACCCCGACGAGTTCTACGTGCACAAGCCCACGCTCAAGGCCGGCAAGCGCGCGCTGATCCGCCGCAACCTGGGCTCCAAGCTGATCAAGATGGAGTTCGCCACGCCCGAAGAGAAGGCCGCCAGCGGCAAGCTCGTCAAGACCGTGGATTGCGCCCCCGAGCAACGCAACCGCTACAGCCTGACCGACGACGACGTGCTGGAACTGGCCCGCTACGCCCTGGTCATCGAGCAGCACTATGGCCGCCCCCTGGACATCGAGTGGGGCAAGGACGGCGGCGACGGCAAGCTCTACATCCTGCAGGCCCGCCCCGAGACGGTGAAGAGCCAGCAGGCCGGCAAGACCGAGCAGCGCTACAAGCTCAAGAGCACAGGCACCGTGCTGGCCGAAGGCCGCGCGATCGGCCAGAAGATCGGCACCGGCCCCGTGCGCATCGTGCACAGCCTGGCCGAGATGGACAAGGTCCAGCCCGGCGACGTGCTGGTCACCGACATGACCGACCCCAACTGGGAGCCGGTGATGAAGCGCGCCAGCGCCATCGTGACGAACCGCGGCGGCCGCACCTGCCACGCCGCCATCATCGCGCGTGAACTGGGCATCCCGGCCGTGGTCGGTTGCGGCAACGCCACCGAGCAGCTCAAGGACGGCGCCCTGGTCACCGTGGCCTGCTCCGAAGGCGACACCGGCCACATCTACGATGGCCTGCTCGAAACCGAGATCACCGAGGTCACCCGCGGCGAGATGCCCCACATCGGCATCAAGATCATGATGAACGTGGGCAACCCCCAACTGGCCTTCGACTTCGCCCAGATGCCCAACAGCGGCGTGGGTCTGGCCCGCCTCGAGTTCATCATCAACAACAACATCGGCGTACACCCGAAGGCCATCCTCGACTATCCCAATATCGACATGGACCTGAAGAAGGCCGTGGAATCCGTGGCCCGTGGCCACGCCAGCCCGCGCGCGTTCTACGTGGACAAGCTGGCCGAAGGCATTGCCACCATTGCCGCCGCCTTCTTCCCCAAGCCCGTGATCGTGCGCCTGTCGGACTTCAAGTCCAACGAGTACAAGAAGCTGATCGGCGGCAGCCGCTACGAGCCGGAAGAAGAAAACCCGATGCTGGGCTTCCGCGGTGCTTCGCGCTACATCAGCGAGGAGTTCGGCGAGGCCTTCGCGATGGAGTGCGAAGCGCTCAAGCGCGTGCGCAACGACATGGGCCTGACCAATGTCAAGATCATGATCCCCTTCGTGCGCACCCTGGACCAGGCCAAGCGCGTGACCGAGCTGCTGGCGGCCAATGGCTTGAAGCGCGGCGAGAACGGCCTGGAAGTCATCATGATGTGCGAAGTGCCGTCGAACGCCATCCTGGCCGATGAGTTCC
>CALAKR010000200.1 GCA_937923225.1 uncultured Aquabacterium sp.
ACCAGCAGCGGCCAGGCCAGGGCCGCGCCAGAGCCTTCACCCAGACGCAGGCTCAGGCGCAGCAGCGGCTCGGCGCCCAGCCAGGCCAGCACGCGCGCATGGCCGGATTCATCGGACTGGTGGGCGAACACGCAGCGCTGCAGCACCAATGGCTGCAGGGCCTGGGCCACCAGCACGGCGCTGGTGGCGATGAAGCCATCGACCACGATCACACGGTTCTGAGCAGCGGCTTCGAGCACGGCGCCGCACATCATCGCCACTTCGAAGCCGCCCAGGGCGGCCAGGGCCTGCAGGGGCTGGGTGGCGCCGGCATTGGCCTGCAGCGCCTGGCGCAGCACGGACAGCTTGCGTTTGACGCCAGCATCGTCCAGGCCCGTGCCGCGGCCCACGCATTGGGCCAGCGGTGTGCCGGTCAAACGGCTCATCAGCAAGGCCGCCGCAGAGGTGTTGCCAATGCCCATCTCGCCCAGCAGCAAGGCATTGCCGGGCAACTGCCTGACCACATCGGCACCCGCAGCCAATGCCGCGTGGCACTGCGCCAGCGTCATGGCTGGCCCCTGGGATGCGTCCGCCGTACCGGGGGCGATCTTGCGGAGCTGCAGGCCTTCACGCGGAGCGATGTCGCGCGCCACACCCGCATCGACCACGGTGAGCGCCAGGCCATGCTGACGCGCCAGCACGCTGATGGCCGCGCCACCGGCCAGGAAGTTTTCGACCATCTGCCAGGTGACATCACTGGGGAAGGCCGACACGCCGCGCGCCGCCAGGCCGTGATCGCCTGCGAACACCACCGCCTGGGGGCGCGACAGGGCGGGCGTTTCGCTGCCCAGGATCAAACCGAGCTGCAGCGCCAAAGATTCCAGCCGGCCCAGTGCGCCCAGGGGCTTGGTCTTGGTGTCGATGCGATGGCGCAGGCGCTGGGCCAGATCGGTATCGCGCAAATCGTTGATGGCAGGCAGGGAAAAGGCAGAAGGCTCGGACATGACAGGAAAGCGGGGAGAAAAGGGGGAAGGGGCTCAGGCCCCGTCAATCAGACTGGCCAGAGCGCCGGGGGCGAAATGTTGATCGATGTAGTCGGCCAGGCCGTCCATGACACGGTCGAGCGAGGGGGCCTGCGCACCGAACAGGGCCCGCATCACGGCATCGTCTTCGAACAGGCCATGCAGGTACAGACCCAACACCTGGCCCTTGCACCAGCCGAGCGGGTGCCCTTCGCCATCGTGCAGGACAGCCTCGGTGCGGTTGAGCAAGGGCGCAGCCTGCGTCGCCACGGGCTGAGCATCGGTACGGCCATGGTGAATCTCGTAGCCACGAGCATGCACACCCGCCAGTGCCTGCCATGGGCCGGCAGATGCATCGAGCGCGGCGAAGGTCTCCGCATTGCTGAAAGCAGCGCCTGTTTCACGCAGCAGCTTGTGCGCATCAAAGCAAGTGTGCAGGTCCAGCAGGCCCAGGCCGTCCACCAGGGCGCCAGCACGGCCCTCCACGCCGTCGGGGTCGCTCAGGCTGTGCCCCAGCATCTGCAGTCCCCCGCAGATGCCGAGCACCGCCCTACCCCGCCGTGCATGCTCGATCACGGCGCGGTCCAGCCCCTGGGATCGCACCCAGGCCAGGTCAGCCGTGGTGTGCTTGGAGCCCGGCAGGATCACCCAGTCGGCGCCATCCAGATCACGCGCATGCCTGGCCCACACCAGGCGCACACCAGGCGCGCTGCGCAGTGGCTGGAACTCGTCGAGGTTGCTGATGCGCGGGCAGGCCAGCACGGCGATGCGGCGTACGCTGGCATCGTTCCCGGAGGGGCCAGTGGCACGGTCATCGAACACGCCGTCTTCCTCGGGCAGGCCGTGGCCGCGCCACATGGGCAGCACGGCCAGCGTGGGCACGCCGGTTATGGCCTGCAATTGATCGGGCCCGGGCGCGAGCAGGCTGGCATCGCCCCGGAAGCGGTTGAGCACGAAGCCCTTGATCAGTGCACGCTCATGCTCATGCAGCAACTGGTGCGTGCCGTAGAGATGGGCGAAGGCGCCGCCCCGGTCGATGTCGGTGACCAGCAGGCAACGGGCCTGGACATGCAGCGCCGTGCGCATGTTGACGTAGTCGCTGGCGTGCAGGTTGATCTCGGCGGGAGAGCCGGCGCCTTCGATCACCACCACATCGTTCGTGGCCATGAGCTCATCGAGCGCGGCACGCGCATGCGGCCACACATGGTTGCTGCGCTCGCGCCAGGGCATACGGCGCATCTCGTCATGCACCTGCCCCATCACAATGACCTGGCTGGCCGTGTCCTGCTCGGGCTTGAGCAGCACAGGGTTCATGCGCACGTCGGGCCGTACGCGGGCGGCCAGGGCCTGGAAGTACTGTGCGCTGCCGATCTCGCCCAACTGGCCATCCAGGCCAGGCACGACACGCGCGTTGTTGCTCATGTTCTGCGCCTTGAAGGGCGCCACGCGCAGGCCGTGCCGTGCATACCAGCGGCACAGGGCCGTGGCCAGCCAGCTCTTGCCGGCGCCGCTGGTGGTGCCCAGCACCATCACGGCACGGGCACTCATGCGGCATCCTTCCAATGGCGATCCGATCGGGTCAGTGCTCGCTGCAAGGCATCGCGTGCTTCTGGGCCTTGCGTGCCCAGGCGTACCCAGCCTGGCAGCCCAAGGCTGGCGGCATCGCGCAGCTTGATGCCCTCGGCGCGCAAGGCCTGCAGCCACCTGTGTCGGCCATCGACATCCGTCACAGCGGGATACGGCGGGCGGGCCAGGAAAAATGGTGTGACCGACGGCGCAACGCGCCACCCCAGCGCCGTCAACAGCGCCTGCTGCGCAGCCCGCCAATCCCCCAAAGTCGCACGCGCCTGGGCCAGCCAGACCTGGGTGGATTCATCACACCAGGCCTGCCACAGCGCGACACCCTCCGCCGACAGCACCCAACTGGGCGCCAGCGCCTGCAAGGCAGGCAGCAAGCAGGTATTGGTGCAGGCCGGCGCCAGCATTGCACCCGCACGCACACCCGTCATGCCCAGCGCCTTGTTAGGTGACCACAGCTGCCAGCACTGGCGAGCCACTGCGTCGGGCACGGGATCCTCACCGTCCAGCCGCAGGGGCTCATAAGCGCGGTCCAGCGCCACGATCAAGCCAGCACGCTCGGCCATGACAGCCGCCAGGCCAGCCCAGAATTCGGCCGACAGGCTCTGCCCGGTCGGGTTGCAAGGCTCGCACAGCCACACCAGCGAAGGCTGTGCCGATGCCGCCAGCGCGCTCAGCAGCGACGGCCCATCGGCATACCCCAAAACCTGCAGCCCCAGCGCCTGCGCCGCAGCACGGTAATCACCGTAACCCGGATCGGGGACCCAGACATCGCACACCCCCTGCAGGCTGGCCGCCAGGCTAAGGCGCCGAATGGCTTCGCTGCTGCCAGCAGTGGGCAGCACCAGATCGGCATCAGCTTGCCAATGGGCCGCCAGGCGCGCTCGCAAGGCCTTGTAGTGCGGATCAGGGTAATGGCGCCGGTCAGCCTCCGCCAGCGCCTTGCGCACGGCAGCAGGCGCGGGCAAAGGGTTCGCGTTGGTGGAGAAGTCCCAGGCGACGGGCGGGCCGTCGTCCGGGCCACCATGTTCAACCAGGCGGGATGGGCTCATGTCAGCATTGTCCCTCGCTCATGCACCGGATGGGATCGTGTGCAGCAACCCCACAGCGACCAGTGACAGCGCGCCGCAGAAGATCAGCGCCCACCACACCGCTGCTTGCGACAAGGCCTGCGCTCTGGCCGTATCGGCCGCCACAGGGCTGGGCGCGCCGGCCTGCAAAGCGTACACCCCGGG
>CALAKR010000201.1 GCA_937923225.1 uncultured Aquabacterium sp.
CCCAGGGCCAGGAGGGTGATGTGGTGTTGCGCGGCCTGTGCATGACCGTGATCGACGAGGCCGACAGCATCCTGATCGACGAGGCCTGCACGCCCCTGGTGCTGTCGCAGGCCCTGCCGTCCCGCCAAGCCGAGCAACAGCATCGGCTGTCGCTGTTCCTGGCGCGCCAGATGCAGGCGGGGCGGGATTTCGAGTGGGGGGCACAGCATGAGCTGACATGGCATGCGTCGGGCCAGGAGCGCCTGGCGTCTCTGTCGGCCAATCTGCAAGGCCCCTGGAAGCTCAAGCGCTACCGTGAAGAGCAGGTGAGCCTGGCGCTCACGGCGTTGCACGTGCTGCAGCGCGATGCGCACTACCTGCTGCGCGATGGCGAGGTGCACATCATCGATGGCACCACGGGGCGCCTGGCCATCGGCCGGGCCTGGTCGCGCGGGCTGCACCAGATGGTCTGCATCAAGGAGGGGCTGGTGGCCACGCCGGAGACGGAAACCGTGTCGCAGACCACCTACCAGGAGTTTTTTCCGCGCTACCACCACGTGTGCGGCCTGAGCGGCACCCTGTGGGAAGAACGGCGCGAGCTGCTGGCCATCTATGGCCTGCCTGTGCTGCAGGTGCCGCTCAAGCAGCCTGGCCGCCGGCAGGATCTGGGCATGGCGCTGTGCGCGGATGCCCACGCCAAATGGGCGCTGGTGGCGCAGCGTGTGGCGCGGCAGGTGGCGCAAGGCCGTGCCGTGCTGGTGGGCACCGACACCGTGGCAGATTCCGAGCGCCTGTCTGCCGTGCTGCAGGCGCAGGGGCTGGCGCACCGGGTGCTCAATGCGCGGCATGACGGACAGGAAGGTGATGCCGAGCGGGATGTGATTGAGCAGGCCGGCTTGGTGGGGGCGATCACCGTGGCCACGCACATGGCGGGGCGGGGCACCGATATCCACGTGACGCCGCCCGTGCTGGCGCAAGGCGGGCTGCACGTGGTAAACACGCACCTCAATGCCTCGCGCCGCATCGATCGACAGCTGTACGGACGATCAGCACGGCAAGGGCAGCCGGGATCGTTC
Source organism: uncultured Aquabacterium sp. (assembly GCA_937923225.1). GTDB lineage: Bacteria > Pseudomonadota > Gammaproteobacteria > Burkholderiales > Burkholderiaceae_C > Aquabacterium. The sequence continues at coordinate 1,056 of CALAKR010000201.1, forward strand.
GAATGTGTTCTGGCCCGTTCTGACGACGCGATCCACGCCTGGGCAGCGCAGGGCTGGAAAGCCTGGCTGTTGCGCGTGGCCGCAGGCGATCAGGCCGAGGCGGGCGCCCTGGCCAGAGGCCTGTGCGGCCTGATCCAGCACCAGGAAGGGCGCCGCGCCTTCTGGCGGCGCTGGCATTTACTACAGATGCAGTGGGCCATGCGGCGCCAGTTGGCGTGGGCAGGGCGCGACGGTGGGGTCTGAACCTTGCACCTTTTGCGCGCTCAGCAGGGTTTTTTCGTCTTTTATCCAGTCTTACGCGGCGCGATAAAGGTACAACATCAAATTGTGCGGCAGGCCTTGGCGCCCAGGCCTTTTTGAGGGGGCTCAAGTTTTGCCGTGGCATGCCGATCAGTACCATGAGATGAAAACGAGATCCGCTTTCAAGCGGGCATTGCCTACGTGAGTCAAGCCTGAACATGTCCTTCCTCAAACCCCTGATGACGTTGATGGCCAGTGCTTCGGTGCTGGCCTCGGCGCATGCCGAGGTGATGGGTTGCCTGGTCGAGCCCGACCGCGTGGCCGATGTCGGCAGCCAGTCTATCGGCGTGCTTGAACGCCTGCTGGTCGAGCGGGGGGATCAGGTGGTGTCCGGGCAGGTGCTGGCACGCCTGTCTGCCCAGGTCGAACGGGCATCGGTGTCGGTGGCCGAGGCGCGCTCCGAGGCGGACGCCGAACTGCGCCAGGCCATCGCCGCGGCGGAACTGGCGCAGCGCAAATTGCAGCGCGCCAAGGATCTGCTCAAGCAGGAGTTCGTCTCCGACCAGGCCGTTGACCAGGCCGATGCCGAGTACCGCGTGGCCGAACAACGGGTATCGCAGGCACGTGAATCCCAGAAGGTGGCCCAGCGCGAGTACCGCCTGTCGGCCGCTCAACTGGGCCAGCGCGATGTGCGCAGCCCTTTCGATGGCATCGTCATCGAACGCTACCGCACCGAAGGCGAGCGCATCGAGCGTGAACCGGTGGTGCGGGTGGCCCGCATCGACCCATTGCGTGTCGAGGCCATCGTGCCGGCCTCTCAGTTCGGCAGCATCGCCATGGGCCAGGTGGCCACGATCCGCACCGATCTGCCCAACTTCAATGCACTGTCCGCCAAGGTGGTGCTGGTGGACCGGGTGATCGACCCGGCCTCCAACAGCTTCCGCGTGCGGCTGACACTGCCCAATCCCGACAACCGCATCCCCTCGGGCCTGCGTTGCCGGGTGGATTTCGCTTCATCGTTGCCGCCGGCCGCACCTTCTGCGCCCGCGCAACCCGGTGCGGTCACGCCCACCAAGGCACCGCTGCCCGCCAAGCCGCCCAAAGCCCTCCAGACACCTGCTGCCGCCACGCAGCCGCCGCGGGTGCAGCAAGCTGTTTCCCCTCAGACGGTGCCAGACCAGGCGCGGCCCGTCTCTCCGCTGTCCACACGCCTGGCCACGGCCTCACAGGCCCCCGAGCGGATGCTGGTCAAGCAATACCTGACGTCGAAGGAGCCCCGGCTCTCCATGTCGTCCCAGTTGTCCGTGCCACGTTTGTCGTCACTGGATACTGATCGCCCCTTGCTGTCCTTGCGATGAGATTCCTATGTTCTGGGAGTCGTCGACATGTCGGCAACGACAGGATGTCGAGGCCCGCGCTTCGTGTTCGAGGAACTCGAGGCACGGTTGCTCTATTCCGCGGACCTGGCCCAGGCCGTGGGCTTGCCTTGCCCTGCGCCGAGCACGGGGCAGCCGCCTGATCACTCCGCTGCTGCGGCATCGCTGAGCCTGCAGCACATGCTGGCGCCCTGGAGAGGGGGCCATGCGGCCGGGTACCTCACCCAGCCCGAAGCACCAGCAGACACGGCAGCTTCGCCCGTGCGCCATGAAGTGGCCTTCGTGGACATGAGCGTGGACGGTGCCGGAGACTTGCTGGATGCGCTGCACCAGCTTGCACAGCAAGACACGGGGCGCCAACTGCAGGTCGTGGCGATCCCGGCGGGTGAGGATGGCCTGGCCTTCATCACCGCGGCGCTGGCTTCGATGAACCAGATGGACGCCGTGCACATCCTGGCGCATGCGGATGCACAGGGGCTGCAGTTCGGCACCACTCGGATCGACGCCTCCACACTGGCCGGACAAGCCCAGACGCTGGCCTCATGGAGCACGGCGCTGGCCGAACATGCCGACCTGCTGCTCTATGGCTGCGACCTGGCCGCCACGCCAGCCGGCCGTGCCCTGGTGGCCGACATGGCCTTGCTGACAGGCGCCGATGTCGCTGCGAGCGATGACCTCAGCGCCAATGCCGCACTGGGTGGCAACTGGGTGCTCGAACACCACACCGGCCCCATCGAGGCGGCCAGCCTGATGGGCGTGGGCGGCGTGGAGACATGGGCAGGGCGCTTGCTGGTGCAAGCCAGTGGCGGCCAGACCGCCGCCCACACGGCCTCCGCGCTGGTGGCCGAGAGCACCACCGGGCCGCGCAGCGTGGCCATGGAGGGGCAGGGGCGGTTCACGGCGATCTGGAACACCGGTGGCGACGTGGCCTACCAGCGCTACAACGCCGATGGCAGTGTCGATGCCACCATGTCAGGGACGGTGAACAACATGTACACCGTCTACGGCTCGGCCGTGGCGGGCAATGCGGGTGGGCGTACCGCCGTGGCCTATTTCGAGTACTACCCAGGCGTGCTGGGCCTGGTGCTGGCCGATGCCCATGTCAAGCTCGACGTGTTCGACGCGTCTGGCACCCGCACGGCGAGCATCACTGTGGCGGGCGCCAACCTGCTGGAAGGGCTGTTTGGCAGTGTGCTCACCGGCACGCCACAGATCACGCCAGCCGTGGACATGGATGCAGTCGGCAACATGGCCGTGGCCTGGAACGTCGGCAACTACGTGGTGCTGGCCTGGGTCGACAGTGCAGGCACGCTGTTGGGATCGCAGGTGATCGATGCAGGCGCTGCCACCAGCCAGGTGTCGGTGGCGATGGGGGCGTCCGGCACCGCACTGAGCTGGACGCGTGGTGGCGACGGGGTGTTCGCGCAGTTCTACGACAGCAGCCGCGCGGCGATCGGCAGTCCGATCACGGTGCCGCAGGGCAGCGCGGGCACGCAATCGGAATCGAGCCTGGCCGTGGACGGCAATGGCCGCGCCTTGCTGACATGGTCCAGCACGCAGGCTGGCACCAGCGACATCTTCGGGCGCTGGTTCTCCGTGGGCAGTGGCACGGCGCTGGGGGCTGAGTTCAAGCTCAACGCCACCACGGCCGATGCACAGACGGCGCCCAGCGTATCGGTGGGCAGCAGCGGGCGAGCC
>CALAKR010000202.1 GCA_937923225.1 uncultured Aquabacterium sp.
CCGCTGGATTTCGGCATTGCGGACGCGCGATCGCATTACCACGTGCCCCTGCTGGTGAGCCCGTGGTCGTATTCCACCTACCGTGGCAGTTGATCGGAAGCGTTTGTGATGATGGAGATGTCCCCCCTGTTGGTCTACGCGCTCGATTGGGCCAACCTGTTGTTGAAATGGGTGCACGTGATCGTGGCGGTCGCGTGGATCGGCTCGTCGTTCTACTTTGTGATGCTGGACAACAGCCTGGTGCCACCGACCGACCCGAATCTGAAAGAGAAGGGTGTGGGTGGTGAGTTGTGGGCCGTGCACGGCGGCGGCTTCTACAACCCGCAGAAGTACCTGGGCGCCCCCAAGAACATCCCTGCCAACCTGCACTGGTTCTACTGGGAAAGCTATTCGACCTGGCTCACCGGTTTCGCACTGTTCACGGTGATCTACCTGTTCAACGCGGGCACCTTCCTGATCGACAAATCCGTGTACGACTGGTCGGCGGGTGTGGGCAACTGGATGCCACGCGCGCGAAAGTAGCCTTCCACATCAAAGACCAGGCGGTAGCAGCCAGGCTTGAAATCAGCACCGCTGAGCAGGGGGCCGTCAATACGGCCGTCATCATTGGTGGTCACGCTGCGCAGCGACAGCCAGCGGCCATTGGCGCAACCGTCGGACGTGACCTCGCGCACGTAGAGTTCGATGTGCATGCCCACGGCAGGGCCGCCGAGCACGGTGTCCAGCACGTGCGTGGTCAATCGACCAGAATGAGCCTCAGGCGCGCGGTCAGGCTGGGCGTCGGGCTGAGAAATTGCTTGAGACACGAAAGGATCCAATCACTGGGTTGCAAGCGGTTCACAAAACTGTATACACTTTACCCACGATGAGTGTCGCACGCAAGAAATCTGCCACAAAGGCCACCGCCGAGGTGGCTCAAACAACACGCGCTTCCGTGCGAGCCGTGTCATCCACCGCCATGCCAGCCAACGAATCCGACGACGACGTCCTGCCCTCGGGCTCCAGCACCGAACACATCGTTATCGCGGTGACCCGAGCCATCGTCGAGCATCGCCTGCTGCCTGGCGCCAAACTGGTCGAGCAGAAGCTGGGCGACCGCTTCGGTGTGTCGCGCACCATCGTCCGTCAGGCTCTGTTCAGGTTGTCACAGCTGAAGCTGGTGCGGCTCGAACCGGCGCGTGGGGCCTTTGTGGCCGAGCCGTCGATCGAAGAGGCACGCGAGGTGTTCGCCGTGCGCCGCATGGTCGAAGGGCAGATGGTGCGACAGTTGATCGCCCAACTCAAGCCGGCCGACCTGCGCCTGCTCAAGGCCCACGTGAAGGAAGAACGCCAGGCGGTGGAGCGCATTGACGTGGCCACCCGGACCAAGCTGCTGTTCGACTTCCACGTGCGCATGGCCGAGGTGCTGGGCAACCAGGTGCTGGTCGAGCTGATCCAGGAGTTGGTCTCGCGCTGTTCGCTGATCACGCTGATGTACCAGTCCGCCGACGACGCCGAGGCATCGAATGCCGAACACACAGACATCCTCGCTGCCATCGAGGCCCGCGACGCCGACAAGGCCGCCGCCCTGATCGACGAGCACCTGCTGACAGTGGAACGTCAGCTCACCGAGCGCCGCCGCGTGCCCAGCCTGCGCCTGGAAGACGCCCTCGGCACGCCCTGATCCCTTTTGCTCTCCATGACCTACGACAGCACCCAGCCCTACCCGCGTGACCTGGTCGGTTATGGCGACAACCCACCGCATGCCCGCTGGCCCGGTGGTGCGCGCATCGCCGTCCAGTTCGTGCTGAACTACGAGGAAGGCGGCGAGAACCACGTCCTGCATGGCGATCCGGGCTCGGAGCAGTTCCTCTCCGAGATCATCGGCGCGGCCAGCTTCCCGGCCCGCCACATGAGCATGGACGGCATCTACGAATACGGCTCTCGCGCCGGCGTGTGGCGCCTGCTGCGGGAGTTCGAAAAGCGCGGCCTGCCGCTCACCGTGTTCGGCGTGTCCATGGCGCTGGAGCGCCATCCCGAGCTCACCCAGGCCTTCGTTGACCTGGGCCACGAGATCGCCTGCCACTCCTGGCGCTGGATCCACTACCAGAACATGGACGAGGCCACCGAGCGCGAGCACATCGAACGCGGCACCGCCATCATCAGGCAGATGACCGGCGGCCTGTGGCCCCACGGCTGGTACACCGGCCGCGACAGCCCCAACACGCGCCGCCTGCTGGTGGACCACGGTGGCTACGACTACGACAGCGACTACTACGGCGACGACCTGCCCTTCTGGATGACGGTCGAGAAGTCCGATGGCGGCAAGGCGCAGCAGCTGGTGATCCCCTACACGCTGGACGCCAACGACATGCGCTTCGCCTCGCCGCAGGGCTTCAACACTGGCGACCACTTCTTCGAGTACCTGCGCGACAGCTTCGACGTGCTGTATGCCGAAGGTGATCCGCAAGGGCTGGACCGCCCCAAGATGATGAGCATCGGCATGCACTGCCGCCTGCTGGGCCGGCCCGGCCGTTTCAAGGGCCTGCAGCGCTTCCTGGACCACGTGCAGGCGCACCGTGACGTCTGGGTCTGCCGCCGCATCGACATCGCCCGCCACTGGAAGACCACGCACCCATGCCCGCCCCTGCCCTGACCATCAGCCAGCTCAACACGCTGGACGCGGATGCCTTCACCCCGGCGCTGGATGGCATCTACGAGCACTCACCCTGGATCGCCCGCGAGGCCTGGGCCGCGCGCCCCTTCAAGAGATTGGTCGGCCTGAAGCACGCGCTCGCCCAGGCGGTGCGCAATGCGTCCGTTGATGCGCAACTGGGCCTGATCCGCGCCCACCCCGAGCTGGCCGGCAAGGCCGCCGTAGCAGGCCAGCTCACCGCCGA
>CALAKR010000203.1 GCA_937923225.1 uncultured Aquabacterium sp.
CCCCTGAAACGGTCATTTGCGCTACAATCGCGCCCGGGTGCTAGCTGCTTGGGGCAGTGACGCAGGTTAAAAAAGCTACGCAGGTCGGGCCGCCATGCGGGAGTCATTGCGCCTATGCAAAACACCAAGGTCCCCAAAGCACAGCAACTGGCCGAGCGTGCGCTGGCCAGCCTCGAACGTTTCCTGCACATCGAAGCCGTCAGTGGTGTGGTACTGCTGATCGCCGCCATCGCCGCCCTGATCTGGGCCAATTCCCCGGCCGCCGCCAGCTACGACGCCCTCTGGCACACACCAATCACGCTGGGTATCGGCTCGCTGGTCTATTCCCAGTCCCTGCATTTCTGGATCAATGATGGCCTGATGACGATCTTCTTCCTGGTGGTCGGGATGGAGATCCGCCGCGAGATCCATGAAGGTGCCCTTTCCAGCCTGCGCCAGGCGTCCTTGCCCATGCTGGCAGCCATGGGTGGGGTAGCCGTGCCTGCCATGGTCTACCTGGGCTTCGGCCATGCGCCTAGCGAGCAGCAAGGCTGGGCGGTGCCGACAGCCACCGATATCGCGTTCGCGGTCGGCGTCTTGGCGCTGCTGGGCAAGTCGATCCCGTCGAACATTCGCGTCTTTCTGCTGGCACTGGCGATCATCGACGACATCATCGCGGTGCTGATCATCGCCGTGTTCTACTCCGGTGGCCTGGACTACCTGGGCTTTGCCGTCGCGGCAGCGGGCCTGCTGCTGGTCCTGATCATGCAGCGCATCGGCGTGGGCTCGGCCTTTGCCTATGTCATCCCAGGCGCGATCACATGGGTGGGTGTGCTGATGACCGGTGCCCACCCTACCCTGGCAGGCGTCGTCCTGGGGCTGATGACCCCCGTCACCAGCCGCCCTATGTGGGAACGTCCTGTAGAGGCCGTATCGCGCCTGAGCGAAGAAGTGGTCGGCCGGGCCAAAGCCGCGACCCAGGACGCCAGCCAATTGCTTACGCCACTCAAGCACCTGCGGGTGGCGCAACGTGAAGTGCTGCCGCCGGTGTTGCGTGTGCAGAGTGCGCTGCACCCTTGGGTGGCATTCGGCATCATGCCGCTGTTCGCCTTGGCCAATGCCGGGGTGAGCCTGTCGGGCGTCAACCTGGACAGCGAAACACCGCGCTGGGTGATGGAGTCGGTGATGGCGGCGTTGGTCATCGGCAAACCGGTAGGCATCGTCGGCATCAGCTGGCTGATGGTGCGCTTGGGGCTCTGCTCGTTGCCGCCAGGGGTCAACTGGAGCGGCATCACCTTGATCGGGCTGCTGGCAGGTATCGGCTTCACCATGTCCATCTTCATTGCCAACCTGGCGTTCGCCAGCCCTGCGGCGCTGGGTGCGGCCAAGTTGGGCGTGCTGGCAGGTTCGGTGGTTGCGGCCTCGCTGGGCCTGGCATGGGGCGCATGGCGCGTGCGCGGTAAACACTGATAGCGTCCAAGCTGTTTCCCCATGCTCAAGCGCATGGGGAAACACGCTGAGGGGTTGCCCACGGCCGCTCGTCGTCCCAATCGTCGATCCAAGTCAACCCAGGGCAACGGGACCTTTCGAACAGGTACGAGCATTCTCAACTGCAGGAGCTTCTACCATGCGCGACTACCCTACCCCACCCTTCCCCTCTCAGCCCCAGACCGTACCCGGCTCCCAGCCGAAAATGGACCCGGTACCGGACTGCGGCGAGCAGACCTACGTCGGCCATGGCCGGCTCGAAGGCAAGAAGGCGCTGATCACCGGCGGCGACAGCGGCATCGGCCGCGCGGTGGCCATCGCCTATGCCCGTGAAGGCGCCGATGTCGCCATCTCCTACCTGGATGAACACGAAGACGCCGAAGAGACCAAGCGCTGGGTGGAGGCAGCCGGGCGCAAGTGCCTACTGCTGCCAGGCGATCTGGCGCAGAAGCAGCAATGCCACGCGATCGTGGAGCAGACCGTGGCCGAGTTCGGCCGCATCGACATTCTGGTGAACAATGCCGCCTTCCAGATGGCCCACGAAACGTTCGAGGAAATCGAGGACGAGGAATGGGTAAAGACCTTCGACACCAACATCACGGCCATCTTCCGCATCTGCAAGGCCGCCCTGCCGTCCATGCCCAAAGGCAGCTCGATCATCAACACCAGCTCGGTCAACTCCGATGATCCGTCTTCATCGCTGCTGGCCTACGCGGCGACCAAAGGCGCCATTGCCAACTTCTCTGCAGGGCTTGCGCAACTGCTGGCCAAAAAAGGCGTGCGCGTCAACAGCGTCGCGCCAGGCCCGATCTGGACGCCGTTGATCCCCGCGACCATGCCCGACGAAGCCGTCAAGAATTTCGGCTCCAGCTACCCCATGGGCCGCCCTGGCCAACCGGTGGAAGTGGCGCCGATCTACGTACTGCTGGGTTCGGACGAAGCCAGCTACATCAGTGGCTCGCGCTATGCGGTCACAGGCGGCAAGCCCATTCTCTGACTGACGCGGGGCTCTGCACGACAGAGCCCCTGCGCCACCTCACGGCATCAGGATC
>CALAKR010000204.1 GCA_937923225.1 uncultured Aquabacterium sp.
ATGGCCGAACCCGCGCCAAAACTCAGCAGGCCATCGCCATGGAAATCGAGCGAGAAGGTATTGGCCGCGCCCAGCGCGACACGGCCCAGGCGGGCCTCGATCACACCGGAGTTGCGCACGCGCGGCGCCACCAGCGCGGCCAGGCCGCTGTCGCGGATGGAGATGCGGCCCTGGTTCTCGACGACCGCATTCTTGTTCGCCCCGGCCAGACCGAAGTCGTAACGCCCGGCCATGAAATCGTTGTCGAGGATGTTCGCCGTGGTGGCGACCAGACCGCCGACGTCCACCCGCGCACTGGCGCCGAACACGATGCCGTTGGGGTTGACCAGCATCACCGTGCCATTGGACGTGAGGCGCCCGAAGATGGCCGAGGGATCATTGCCCAGCACACGGTTGAGCGTGACACCACTGGCATTGCGGTGCACGAAGTTGACCGTCTCACCCGCACCGATGCTGAAGCTGCGCCAGTTGATGATCCCGCGATCGCTTTGCTGCAGGATGTTCAGCGTGCCGCCGCCCGCATCGACGATGGTGGCCGAACCCGCGACCACCTGACCGCCCGTCGGGTTGGCCAGCGCGACCTGCCCTGCCATCGTCCAGCCGACGACCAGCGCCAGCTTGGTGAGCAGGATGCCGTGGCCTTTGCGACGCAGCGAGCGCTGGAGACGACGGGCACGGATGGCGGCACGGCGAAGCACCTGGCGGGAAGGTTGGCCAATGATCATGGGACGGCTTTCAGAAAATCGATGTGCGGAGAGATGCGGGCGCCATGGCGGCCCGCTGCGGCGGCAGGCGGGTCAGAACAGTGCGGTCAGCGAGACAAAGGCGCGAGGGTCCTTGCTGTCTTCGGTGCGCACGATGGTGTTCATCGGCTTGGCCACCTCGAAAGAGGCGAAGAAGCGATCGTTCAGCTTGGCGCGGATGCCGCCGCCGAACGATGTCAGCTTCCTGGGGGTCACCTCGTTGCCGCCATCGGCGGCCCAGACACGGCCACCATCGAGGTAGCCGTACAGCTGCAGCGTGTTGTCACGCACGTTGGGCACGTAGCGCACCTCCACCATCGCGGCGATGCCGTTGTCGGAGGACAGCTCGCCTTCGTCGTAGGCGCGGCCGAAGCTGGCGCCACCCAGGCCGATCTCTTCGCTGGCCAGCAGCGGGCGGCGCGAGAACTGGCTGGTGAAGCTGCCGACGGCGCTCAGGCGCGGCGCGATCTGCTGCAGGCGCGTGAGATCGAACGTGAGCTTGGTGAAGTCGCTGCGGCCATTGACTCGCGAGGCAAGGGGCGAGCCGTTGTCCGAAGCGCCCAGGCCGTGCAGGCCCTGATGCAGCGTGGCGCGCATCGTGGTGATGCCGTCCCACAGGTCACTGCGGTCGTAGCTGAGGCCGGCGCGCACGATGCGCAGTTTGTCGCGGGTGAACTCGATGCCCGTCAGGTCGGTGGCGATATCGCGCACCTCCATCTGGCCGAACACGCGCAGGTTCTCTTCGCGCGAGCGAATCACCGGCATGGTGACCGTGCCCAGCGCGCTCGTCACACGGCTCTTCACGTCCAGCGGCTCGAGTTCACGGCGGGGGTTGGAGCGCGCATGCGACAGGGCCAGGTTGAGCATGGTGCCGTTCGCACCGACCAGCGCGTCATAGCCCGCGCCGATGCCGATGCTGCGACCCGTGGGCACCGAGGTCCGGGCATTCAGGGTGATGCGGTCAGCGCGTTCGCCCACGGCGTTCCAGGCGTGGCTGACCTGAAGCTGGCCTCGGCCCAGGTAGGGCGAGGCGCGGTTGTCCAGCGTCACCTGCCCATCAGTGGCCCGGCGTTCGGTGCGCACGATCAGCACGGAGCCGCCACGCTCGTTCGGCGAAGGCTCCAGCGTGCCCCGCACGGTCAGGCCTGCCAGGTCATTGGCCAGCAGCAGGCTGCGCTCGATCTGGGCCACACCGATCGGCTTCACGCCACGCAGGCCATTGACCAGGCGCTCGACTGCCGCCCGTGCGGGGCCGATGTCGCCCTCGTAACGGACATCAGCCACGAAGCCTTCGACCACGACCAGGCGAAAGCGCCCATCCTCGACCGCCTGCTGCGGCACGATCACACGCGAGGTGACATAGCCTGCATTGCGGTACTTCAACTCGATCGCATTGGCCACAGCGAAAACCTCGGCCACCGACACCTCGCGCCCGAGCAGGCCGGCATAAAGCTGGCGCAGATCATCCGCGGGGAAGGCCGTCGCGCCCTCGATGTCCAAGGTCTTCAAGGTGAAGCGTGCCTCCTGCGCACCAGCGGGGGCCTGGGCGGAAGGGCTTTGAGGCACGTCGATGCGCGGCGACGCGGTGGACGACTGGGGCATCACCGGGCGTGGCGTCTCACGGCCAGGCTCGGCGCCCGACGGCAGTTGCGCCGGCAGGGTCTGCGCGCTGGCCAGGCCTGCCATGCCGCAGGCCCACGCCGCCGCCACGAGCAGGCAGGTGCGGTGCAGGCGGGGCAAGCGGGATGGGGTGCTGCGCGTTGTGCGGGTGGAGGAGGCGAAGGAGGGAGCGGAACGGAGGGCGGTAGGCTGGGTCATGGACATCGGGCCGGAGACAGTGGCTGGCGATGTGGCGCCATCGCCCATCGCAAGAGAAATGCATGCAGAGACGTCAGCTTCAGCGGACGGCAAACACAGTGCTCGACCGTAACCAATGGCGCCGCTCAGCAATGACCGGAAAGGGTGGACAACTTGCCACCAGTTCCTGATTGACACCAGGGGAGCCACCGGAACGGACCACACGGCACGCCCTGATGAGAAGTTCTGCATTCGGTCCATATCGGGTTCCAGCACGCGCCGTTGAGTGACAGAAACGTGACATTTATGGCGAGTGAATGCTGGACTTTGTAAGCAACCCAAGGCGCGGCCGAAAATCGCAAGGCGTCACAGGACCGAGCTTTGGCCTCGTGTCCCAAAAGCTATAGTCCGAGCGGTTTACCGAGCACCCGTTCAGCAGTGCTCGGACACCGCAAGAACAAGGACATGACAATGAACCTCAGGCAGGGAAGGCGCCGTCAGCGGGGCCTGATCATGGTGGTCGCGCTGCTGGGCGGCATCGGGCTGGCCCTCACGTCCGTCTGGTGCATGCCCAATGTGATCGACAGCGACCTTCGCCCCTGGGCGGCCAAGCAGGTCCCCGAGCCGGAAGGGCTGGTGCAGGGGGCACGCCACGATGGCTGGCTGGCCCTGATCGGGCTACAACACGGCCATCTGGACGACACACAGGGCCAGGGCCTGCGCAGCTGGACGCGATGGGACACCGAGCGCAGGCAAGCACTGGTCTTGCCCGACACGTTCGTGATCCACCAGATGCCCGAGGTGGTCAAGATCGAGTCATCCAGCCCCTTGTCGTGCCAGCCACCAACGCAGTGTGGTGAGTTGCTGGCACAACGTGTCGGGCAGTTGCCTGCGGCACTCCAGGCGGCCGCACCTTTGGCTCAGGTCTGCGAGCGCTTGTCCCGGTCAGAGGGATTCGAAGAGCCCTCCACGCTGGTGAGTGCCTGGATGCCCTTGGCCATGCCCGGCCATGCTCTGCGCACCTGCAGCCAACTGTGGATCGCACAGTTGGCACTGGCCAGGCACCGCCAGGACGCCGACACCGCCTCGCGCGCATGGGCATCGATGCAGCGGGTGAGCACGGGCCTGTTCGAAGGCTCACGTTCGCTGGTGAACGGCAGCGTCGCGTCGGCTTGGTTGCAGGCTGCGCATGTGGAGGGCTTCGCCACGGCCCGGGCCTT